>VGRF01000008.1 GCA_016875395.1 Deltaproteobacteria bacterium
TACTCGACGATCTCGGCCACGACGCCGGAGCCGACGGTGCGTCCACCCTCGCGGATGGCGAAGCGCTGCTCCTTGTCCATCGCCACGGGGGTGATCAGCTCCACCGTGATCTCCACGTTGTCGCCCGGCATCACCATCTCCGTGCCCGCCGGCAGGTTCGCCACGCCCGTCACGTCCGTGGTCCGGAAGTAGAACTGCGGCCGGTACCCGTTGAAGAACGGCGTGTGACGCCCGCCCTCCTCCTTGGTCAGCACGTAGGCCTGCGCCTTGAACTTCGTGTGCGGCTTGATCGAGCCCGGCTTGGCCAAGACCTGACCGCGCTCCACGTCGTCCTTGCCCGTGCCGCGCAGCAGACAACCCACGTTGTCCCCCGCCTGCCCCTGGTCCAGCAGCTTCCGGAACATCTCCACGCCCGTCACGATCGTCTTCTGCGTCGGACGGATCCCGACGATCTCCACCTCGTCGCCGACCTTCACGATCCCCTGGTCCACCCGCCCCGTCACCACCGTCCCGCGGCCCGTGATCGAAAACACGTCCTCGATCGGCATCAGGAACGGCTTGTCCAGCGCCCGCTTCGGCTCCGGGATGTACGAGTCGAGCGCCGCCATCAGCTCGTCGATGCACTTGTTGTCCGCGTCGTTCTTGCCGTCCTTGAGCGCGTTGACCGCGCTGCCCTTGATGATCGGCGTCGTGTCGCCCGGGAAGTTGTACTTGCTCAGCAGCTCGCGGACTTCCAGCTCCACCAGCTCCAGCAGCTCCGGATCGTCCACCATGTCGCACTTGTTCATGAACACCACGATGTGCGGCACGTTCACCTGGCGAGCGAGCAGCACGTGCTCGCGCGTCTGCGGCATCGGGCCATCCGCGGCGCTCACCACCAGGATCGCGCCGTCCATCTGCGCGGCGCCGGTGATCATGTTCTTCACGTAGTCCGCGTGGCCGGGGCAGTCCACGTGCGCGTAGTGCCGGTTCGCGGTCTGGTACTCCACGTGCGCCGTCGCGATCGTGATCCCGCGCTCCCGCTCCTCGGGCGCCTTGTCGATCTGGTCGTACGCCATGAACGCGGCCAAACCCTTGGTCGCCTGACGCTGCGTGATCGCCGCCGTCAGCGTCGTCTTGCCGTGGTCCACGTGACCGATCGTCCCCACGTTCACGTGAGGCTTGTTGCGCTCGAACTTCTCCTTGGCCATTGCTTGCTCCTGGTCCTAATAAGTCGGGACGATGCTCTTCGCGACCGCCTCGGGAACTTCGGCGTAGTGCGAGAACTGCATCGTGTAGCTGGCGCGGCCCTGCGTCATCGACCGCAGCTGATTCACGTATCCGAACATCTGCGCGAGCGGCACGTCGGCGTGCACGAGCTGCGCGCCCGCGCGCGCCTCGAGGCCGGTGATCGCGCCGCGGCGCATGTTGAGGTCGCCCTGCACGGGCCCCACGAACTCGTCGGGCGTGACGACCTCGACGCTCATCACGGGCTCGAGCAGCGCGGGCTTGCCTTCGCGCAGGCCGTCGCGCATCGCGAGTGACGCTGCGATCTTGAACGAACGCTCCGACGAGTCGACGTCGTGCGCTTGCCCGTCGAGCAGGCGCACCTTGATGTCGACGACCTGGTAGCCCGCGAGCTCGCCGCTCTGCGCCGCCTCTTCGCAGCCGTGCTTGATGGCGGGCACGTACTCGCGCGGAATCGCCTCGCCCTTCAGGGCGTTCTCGAACACGAAGCCGCTGCCGGGCGCGCCGGGCGAGACCTCGATCTTCACCACGCCGTAATCACCGGTGCCGCCGGTCTGCTTGATGTAGCGGCCGGTGACGACGGCGGTCTGACGGATCGTTTCCTTGTACGAGACTTGCGGGCGGCCCACGTTGGCGGCGACGCCGAATTCGCGCTGGAGGCGATCCACCTTGATCTCGAGGTGGAGCTCGCCCATGCCCGCGAGAATCGTCTGGCCGGTCTCGGAGTCGACGGAGACGCGGAAGGTCGGATCCTCGGCGGCGAGCTTGCCGAGCGCGGTGCTCAGCCTCTCCATGTCCGCCTGCGTCTTGGCCTCGACCGCGATCTTGATCACGGGCTCGGCGAAGTCGATCGGCTCGAGCACCACCGGCGCGTTGCCCGCGCACAGCGTGTGGCCCGTCGCGACGTTCTTCATGCCCACCATCGCGACGATGTCGCCCGCGTACGCCGCGTCGATCTCTTGGCGCTTGTTCGCGTGCATCTGGAGCAGGCGGCCCACGCGCTCCTTCTTGCCCGTGGCGCTGTTCAGCACCTGGTCGCCGCTCTTCACGACGCCCGAGTAGACGCGCACGTAGGTGAGCTGCCCGACGTGCTTGTCCGTCGCGATCTTGAACGCGAGACCCGCGAACGGCTCCTTGTCGTCGGCCTTGCGCCTGACGACTTCTCGATCCTTCTCCGGCTTGTGGCCCTCGATCGCCGGCACGTCGAGTGGCGACGGCAGATAGTTCACGATGCCGTCGAGCAGCGGCTGCACGCCTTTGTTCCGGAAGCTCGAGCCGCACAGCACGGGAACGATGCGCAGCTTCAGCGTCGCCTCGCGCAGCGCCTTGCGCAGCGCGTCGACCGCGATCTGCTGGCCCTCGAGGTATTGAGCCATCAGCGCTTCGTCGACGTCGGCGGCGGCTTCGATCGCCTTCTCGCGGTACTCGGCCACGGTCGCGGCGAGCTCGCTCGGCACCGGCTCGTCGTGGAATGCGGCGCCGAGCTCGGTTCCGTCCCACACGATGGCCTTGTTCTCGAGCACGTCGACGACGCCGCGGAAGCCGTCCTCGCGGCCGATCGGCACGTGCAGCGGAATCGGATTCGCCGCGAGGCGTTCGCGCATCATGCGCATCACGCGCGGGAAGTCGGCGCCGATGCGATCCATCTTGTTCACGAACGCGATGCGCGGCACGTGATACTTGTCCGCTTGCCGCCACACCGTCTCGGACTGCGGCTCGACGCCACCGACGCCACAGAACACGGCGACAGCGCCGTCGAGGACGCGGAGCGAACGCTCCACCTCGGCGGTGAAATCGACGTGGCCAGGTGTGTCGATGATGTTGATGCGGTGTTCCTTCCAGAAGCAGGTCGTGGCGGCCGAGGTGATCGTGATGCCGCGTTCCTGCTCCTGCTCCATCCAGTCCATGGTCGCGGTGCCCTCGTGCACCTCGCCCAGCTTGTACGTGACGCCCGTGTAGAAGAGGATTCGCTCGGTAGTCGTCGTCTTTCCGGCATCGATGTGAGCCATGATGCCGATGTTGCGAGTTCGCTCTAGCGGAGCCTGCCTGGGCATTTGGTTTCGACTCGCGCCTTGGCGCTTACGCCGTCTCCAGGGTTCGTCGGTTCTCGGTTACCAGCGGTAGTGCGAGAACGCCTTGTTCGCGTCCGCCATGCGGTGCGTGTCCTCGCGCTTCTTCACCGCCTCGCCGCGCTCGTTCGCCGCGTCGATCAGCTCGTTCGCGAGCTTCTCGCGCATGCTGCGGCCGTCGCGCGCGCGCGACGACTCGACGATCCAGCGCATGGCCAGCGAAGTCGCGCGCTCGGGCCGCACCTCGACGGGCACCTGATAATTCGCGCCGCCGACGCGCCGCGACTTCACCTCGATGCGCGGCCGCACGTTCTCGACGGCGCGCCGGAACATCGCGATCGGATCATTGCGAGTCTTGCTCTCGATCTCGTCGAAGGCGCCGTAGAGGATGTGCTCCGCGGTCGACTTATTGCCGTCGCGCATGATCACGTTCATGAAGCGCGTGACGAGGCGATCGTTGAACTTCGGATCGGCGATCGTCTCGCGCTTGGCTACGACTCGGCGTCGGGGCATCTCGTTCTCTCGAAGCGAAGCGGCGGCTCGAAGGAGCCGCCGCGCTTGTTAGGGATTACTTGGGCGTCTTGGCGCCGTACTTCGACCGGCTCTGCTTGCGATTCGCGACGCCCGTCGAGTCCAGCGTGCCGCGCACGATGTGGTACCGGACGCCGGGCAGGTCCTTGACGCGGCCGCCGCGCACCAGCACCACCGAGTGCTCCTGCAGCGTGTGGCCCTCGCCCGGGATGTAAGCGTTCACTTCGTTGCCGTTCGTGAGGCGCACGCGGGCGACCTTGCGCAGCGCCGAGTTCGGCTTCTTCGGCGTCTGCGTGAATACGCGAATGCACACGCCGCGGCGCTGCGGGGAAGCGCCCAAGTCGGGCGACTTCGACTTCTTGCGGTTCGCGGTGCGACCGGCGCGAAGGAGCTGTTGGACGGTAGGCATTCACTCTCCGGCGATGGCGCCTGCGCTTGTTAGGGCGCGAGCCCCGCATTCCAAGATCCGAAAACCAAAGTGCGAAAAGCCCCTCTCAGCAACGCCCGCGGTGGCGAGGAGGCCGGAACGGGACATCCCAGGGCCGGGTGGGCAGCAGGGATGATCGATTCGGGCTGGCTTCTCGACGTCCGGGGCAGCCGTGGGCCGCGACCCAAATTCCTCAGAAGGCGCGGCAAGATATCGAGGGTCGATTCCGTGTCAACGCGAGTTCCGGGGGACTCGAGAGAAAAAGCGGCGCCCTCCCAGAATGCCGAGGGCCACCCCGCCGCGAGGACGAGGTGGCCCCCTCGATTCTGGACGACGCGCTAGGCCGGAAGCTCGTCCGCGTCCTCCGCGTCGTCGTCGACCGGCCTCGGAACCTCGAGCGGAGGCAGCTCGGGCAGGCTCGAGCTGCTGCCCTCCTCCAGCGCGTACCCGCCGGCCGGCGCATCGATCTGGATGCCGAGGTTCGTGTACCGCGAGAGCCCGGTCCCGGCCGGGATCAGCCGGCCCATGATCACGTTCTCCTTCAGCCCGTGGAGCAGGTCCGTCTTGCCCCAGATCGAGCCCTCGGTGAGGACCTTCGTGGTCTCTTGGAACGACGCCGCCGAGATCCACGACTCGGTCGAGAGCGAGGCCTTCGTGATGCCGAGGAGGATGGGCTCGCCGGTCGCGATCTTCTTGCCCTCTTCCTTCATGCGCTTGTTGGTCTCGTCGAACTCGACCTTGTCCACGTGCTCGCCCACGAGAAGGTCGGTGTCACCGGCCTCCTTCACGCGCAGCTTGCGCAGCATCTGGCGGATGATGACCTCGATGTGCTTGTCGTTGATCTTCACGCCCTGCAGGCGATAGACCTCCTGCACTTCGTCCACCATCCACTTCGCGAGCTCCTGCTCGCCCTCGATGCGCAGGATGTCGTGCGGGTTCGCCGAGCCGTCCATGAGCGGCTCGCCCTTGCGCACGCGGTCGCCCTCGTGCACCGAGACGTGCTTGCCCTTCGGGATCAGGTACTCGCGCTGCTCGCCGTCCTCGGTCGTGACGATCACGCGCCGCTTGCCGCGTGAGTCGGGACCGAAGCCGACCGTCCCATCGACCTCGGTCACGATCGCGGTCTCCTTCGGCTTGCGCGCCTCGAAGAGCTCCGCCACGCGCGGCAGGCCGCCCGTGATGTCCTTGGTCTTGGTCATCTGGCGCGGAATCTTCGCGACCGCGTCGCCTGCAGCGACCTGCTGCCCTTCCGTCGCCGAGAGGTACGCGCCCACCGGCAGCAGCGCCTGGTACACGATCTCGCCGGCGTCGTTCAGCACCGACACGCGCGGCCGCATGTCGGGGTCCTTCGACTCGACGATCACGCGCGAGGAGAGGCCGGTGAACTCGTCCACCTGCTCCTGCATCGTCGAGCCTTCGACGATGTCCTCGAGCTTGATCGCGCCGGACTGCTCCGTGAGGATCGGGTTCGCGAACGGGTCCCACTCGCACAGCACGCCGCCCGCCTTGATCGCCTGGCCGTCGTCGACCTTGATGTGCGCGCCGTACGTGACCGGGTAGCGCTCGCGCTCGCGGCCGCTCGGGTCGAAGATCCCGATCTCGCCGTTGCGGTTCATCGCGATCGCGCGCCCGTCGCGGTCCTTCACGGTGCGCAGGTTCGAGTAGCGCACCGTGCCGTCGCTGGTCGTCTCGTGGTGCGAGGCTTCCACGCGCCGCGTCGCCGCGCCGCCGATGTGGAACGTGCGCATGGTGAGCTGCGTGCCGGGCTCGCCGATCGACTGCGCCGCGATCACGCCCACCGCTTCACCGCGGTTGACCATGGTGCCGCGCGCGAGATCGCGCCCGTAACACTTCACGCACACGCCGCGCAGCACCTGGCAGGTGAGCACGGAGCGGATCCACACCTCGTCGACGCCGGCTTCCTCGATGATCTTGACGCGCTCTTCCGTGATCTCGTCGCCGGCCTTGAGCAGGGGCTTGCGCGTCACGGGGTCGAGCACGTCGAGCAGCGCGGTGCGGCCGAGGATGCGCTCGCCGATGCCCTCGATGATGTCGCCGCCCTCGACGAGCGAGATCATCTTGATGCCGTACTTCTGCGGCGCCTTTTCGCGCGTCGACTGGCGCACGTCCTCGAGGCAGTCGTCGTGCCGGATGATCACGTCCTGCGCGACGTCGACGAGACGGCGCGTCAGGTAGCCTGAGTTCGCCGTCTTGAGCGCGGTGTCGGCGAGGCCCTTGCGCGCGCCGTGCGTCGAGATGAAGTACTGCTGCGCCGAGAGGCCTTCGCGGAAGTTCGACGTGATCGGCGTCTCGATGATCTCGCCCGACGGCTTCGCCATCAGGCCGCGCATGCCGGCCAGCTGACGAATCTGCTGCGCCGAACCGCGCGCGCCCGAGTCGGCCATCATGTAGATGGAGTTGAAGCTCGGGACCTTCTTGTCCTTCGCGCTGCGCGTCTTGTCGATGCCGAGGTTCTCGAGCAGCTGGGCCGCGATCACTTCGCCCGCGTTCGCCCAGATGTCGATGACCTTGTTGTATCGCTCGCCGTCGCTGATCAGACCGTCGAGATACTGGTTCTCGACCTCCGCGACTTGCTGCTGCGCTTCGCTGATGAAGCGCTCCTTGTCCGGCGGAACCATCATGTCGTCGAGGCAGATCGAAACGCCCGCCTTCGTCGCGTTCTGGTAGCCGAGCGTGCGCAGCCGGTCGGCGAGCAGCACCGTCGCCTTGTTGCCGAGGCGGCGATACGCCTGGTCGATCAGCTCGCCGAGCGCCTTCTTGTCCATCACCTGGTTGATGAACTTGAACGGAATCTCCTCGGGCACGATCTCCGAGAGCAGCACGCGGCCGGTCGTGGTCTCGGCCGTGGCGCCGTTCATGCGCACCTTGATGCCGGCATGAATGTCGAGCTCGCCCGAGTCGTACGCGACGCGCACTTCTTCGGGGCTCGCAAAGCGCCGCCCTTCGCCGAGCGCGCCCGGGCGCTCGCGCGTCATGTAGTAACAACCGAGCACGATGTCCTGGCTCGGGTCGATGATCGGGCGGCCGGTCGCCGGGCTCAGGATGTTGTTGGTCGACATCATGAGCACGCGCGCTTCGATCTGAGCTTCGATCGAGAGCGGCACGTGCACGGCCATCTGGTCGCCGTCGAAGTCGGCGTTGAAGGCCTTGCACACGAGCGGGTGCAGCTGAATCGCCTTGCCGTCGATCAGCACGGGCTCGAACGCCTGCATGCCGAGGCGGTGCAGCGTCGGCGCGCGGTTCAGGATGACCGGGTGCTCCTTGATCACCTCCGCGAGGATGTCCCACACCTCGGGGCGCTCGCGCTCGACCATCTTCTTCGCGGCCTTGATGGTCGTGACGTAGCCGCGCTGCTCGAGCTTCGAGTAGATGAACGGCTTGAACAGCTCGAGCGCCATGCGCGACGGCAGGCCGCACTGGTGGAGGCGCAGCTCCGGGCCGGCCACGATCACCGAGCGGCCCGAGTAGTCGACGCGCTTCCCCAACAAGTTCTGGCGGAAGCGGCCCGACTTGCCCTTGAGCATGTCGCTGAGCGACTTCAGCGGACGCTTGCTCGGGCCCGTGATCACGCGGCCGCGCCGGCCGTTGTCGAACAGCGCGTCCACCGCCTCTTGAAGCATGCGCTTCTCGTTGCGGATGATGACCTCGGGCGCGTTCAGCTCCTGCAGCCGCTTCAGGCGGTTGTTGCGGTTGATCACGCGGCGGTAGAGGTCGTTGAGATCGCTGGTGGCGAAGCGGCCGCCCTCGAGCGGAACGAGCGGGCGCAGATCCGGCGGAATCACCGGGATCACTTCCATGATCATGTGCTCGGCCTTGTTGCCGCTCTCGCGGAACGCCTCGAGCACCTTCAGGCGCTTCGCGCACTTCTTGCGCTTCGCCTCGCTGGTCGCCTCGCGCATCTCCTCGCGCAGGCGCATCGACTCTCCCTCGACGTCGAGGTTCGCGAGCATCCCGCGCACGGCCTCGGCGCCGATGCCGTACTCGAACGCATCGCGGCCGAACTTCTCGCGCGCCTGCGCGAGATCGTCCTCGGACAGGAGCTGGCCGACGCGAAGGTCGGTCTCACCCGGATCGACGACGGCGTACGCCTCGAAGTAGAGGACCTTCTCGAGATCGCGCAGCGTGATCTCGAGGATGTTCCCGATGCGCGACGGCAGCGACTTCAGGAACCAGATGTGCGCGACGGGCGTGGCGAGCGTGATCTGGCCCATGCGCTCGCGGCGCACCTTGGCCTGGATCACCTCGACGCCGCACTTCTCGCAGATCACGCCACGGTGCTTCATGCGCTTGTACTTGCCGCAGTTGCACTCGTAGTCCTTGACCGGCCCGAAGATCTTCGCGCAGAACAGGCCGTCTCGTTCCGGCTTGAACGTGCGGTAGTTGATCGTCTCGGGCTTCTTCACCTCGCCGAACGACCACTCGCGGATCTTGTCCGGCGAGGCGAGCGAGATCTTGATCGCCTTGAAGGCGAGCGGGTCGCGGGGCTTTTCGAAGAGGCTGTAGAGATCGCGCAAGGTGTTGCTCTCCTGAGCCTTGTGAGTTTGGGGGTCGCACCAGCCGTTACTGGTGCGACTTGTCCTCGATGAGCTCGACGTTGAGACCGAGCGCCTGCATTTCCTTCACGATCACGTTGAAGGCTTCCGGCAGGCCCGGCTCGAGCTGGCAGTCGCCCTTCACGATCGATTCGTACATGCGCGTGCGTCCGAGCACGTCGTCCGACTTGACCGTCAGGAACTCCTGCAGGCTGAACGCGGCGCCGTAGGCCTCCATCGCCCAGACTTCCATCTCGCCGAGGCGCTGGCCGCCGAACTGCGCCTTGCCGCCCAGCGGCTGCTGGGTGACGAGGCTGTACGGCCCGATCGAGCGCGCGTGGATTTTCTCGTCCGCGAGGTGGTGCAGCTTCAGCATGTAGAGCACGCCGACGGTGACGTCGTTCGCAAAGGCGTCGCCGCTGCGCCCGTCGAACAGAATCGTCTGTCCGCTGGTCGCCTGGCCGCCGCGCGTGAGCTCGCGCTTGATCTCGTCTTCCTTCGCGCCGTCGAACACGGCGGAGGCGACGTGAATCCCGCGCTTCACGTTCTCGGCGATCTTGCGCACCGTCTCGTCCGGCGCGCCGTCGATCATCTTCGCGAGCTTGGGATCGTCGTAGATCTCCTTCAGCTTCGTGCGCAGCGCGGCCGGCCCAGCGTGCTTGTCGATCAGCGCGTTGAGCTGGTTGCCGAGACCGCGCGCCGCCCAGCCGAGATGCGTCTCGAGGATCTGCCCGATGTTCATGCGCGAAGGCACGCCCAGCGGGTTGAGCACGATGTCGACCGGCGTGCCGTCGAGCATGTAGGGCATGTCCTCGTCGGGAAGAATCCGCGAGATCACGCCCTTGTTGCCGTGGCGCCCGGCCATCTTGTCGCCGACCGACAGCTTGCGTTTGATGGCGACGTAGACCTTCACCATCTTGAACACGCCCGGCGGCAGCTCGTCGCCCTTCTTCAGGCGCGCGACGCGCTCGTCGAACACGGCGCGGATCACGTTCGCCTGATCCTCGAAGCGCGTGAACACGCGGTCCACGCGCTCTTGGATCGCAGCGTCGGTGACCTGCACTTCGCGCCAGCGCCGAATCGGCACGCCGCTCAGGCGCTCCGCCGTGATCGTCTCGCCGGCATCGAGCCAGACCTCCGAGCGGCGATCGTCGGCGACGCGATTCGCCGCCTTCTTGCCGACCACGAGCTCCGAGATTTTCGCGTGCGCGTTGTCGCGCAGGATCTTGATCTCGTCCTCCTGGTCCTTGCGCAGCCGCTCGGTCTCCTGCTCCTCGATCGCGCGCGCGCGCTCGTCCTTCTCGACGCCGCGGCGCGAGAAGACCTGCGCTCCGATCACGATGCCGGCGACTCCCGGCGGCACGCGCAGCGAGGTGTCGCGCACGTCGCCGGCCTTCTCGCCGAAGATCGCGCGCAACAGGCGCTCCTCGGGCGAGAGCTGCGTCTCGCCCTTCGGCGTGATCTTGCCGACCAGGATGTCGTCGCTCTTCACCTCGGCGCCGATCCGCACGATGCCGGACTCGTCGAGATCCTTGAGCGCTTCCTCACCCACGTTCGGGATGTCGCGCGTGATCTCTTCGCGGCCCAGCTTCGTGTCGCGGGCGACGCACTCGAACTCCTCGATGTGCACCGAGGTGAACTGATCCTCGCGCACGACGCGCTCGCTGATCAGGATCGAGTCTTCGAAGTTGTATCCGCCCCACGGCATGAACGCGACGACGACGTTGCGGCCGAGCGCGAGCTCGCCGCGATCGGTCGCCGGGCCGTCGGCGATCACCTGCCCGCGCTTCACCTTGTCGCCGACTTGCACGATCGGCTTCTGGTTGATCGCGGTGCTCTGGTTCGAGCGCTGGTATTTGACCAGCGAGATGATGTCGACGTTCGGGCCTTCCGACTCTTCCTCCGTCGGCTTGATCACGATGCGGCTCGCGTCGACGCCGACCACCGTGCCGTCGCGCTTCGCGACCACGGTTACGCCCGAGTCGCGCGCCACGACCGCCTCCATGCCGGTGCCGACGAACGGCGCGTCCGTGCGCAGGAGCGGCACGGCTTGGCGCTGCATGTTCGCGCCCATGAGTGCGCGGTTCGCGTCGTCGTTCTCGAGGAACGGCACGAGCGAAGCGGCCACCGACACGAGCTGGTTCGGCGAGACGTCCATCATCTCGACGTCGTCGGTCCGCAGCATCTGGAACTCACCCATCTTGCGGGCGGTCACCGTCTCGTTGACGAACGTGCCCTCCTGGTCGAGCGGCGAGTTCGCCTGCGCGATCGCGAGGCGCTCCTCCTCGAGCGCACTCAAGTACTTCACTTCGCCCGAGACCTTCTTGTCGCTCACGCTGCGATACGGCGTCTCGATGAAGCCGAAGTCGTTCACGCGCGCGTAGGTCGAGAGCGACGCGATCAGGCCGATGTTCGGGCCTTCAGGCGTCTCGATCGGGCAGATGCGCCCGTAGTGCGTCGGGTGCACGTCGCGCACTTCGAAGCCCGCGCGCTCGCGCGTCAGGCCGCCTGGGCCGAGCGCGCTGAGGCGGCGCTTGTGCGTCACCGCCGACAGCGGGTTCGTCTGATCCATGAACTGCGAGAGCTGGCTCGAGCCGAAGAACTCCTTGATCACGGCCGAGACGGGCTTCGAGTTGATCAGGTCGTGGGGCATCAGCGTCTCGATCTCTTGGAGCGACATGCGCTCCTTGATCGCGCGCTCCATGCGCACGAGGCCGATGCGGTACTGGTTCTCGAGCAGCTCACCGACCACGCGCACGCGGCGATTGCCGAGGTGGTCGATGTCGTCGATGCGCTTGTCGGGATCCGAGCCGTTGCGCAGATCGACGAGGTACTTCACCGCGCCGATGATGTCGGCGGGGCGCAGCGTCTTCAGCTCGCCGAGCGCGCACTCCTCCTCGGGGCTGTTCGGGCCCTTCGTCGAGTACGTCACGCGCTGCTCCGCCGTGAAGCTCAGCTTGTGGTTGAGCTTGAGGCGGCCGACGCGCGAGAGGTCGTAGCGCTCGGGGTTGAAGAACAGGTTGTGGAAGAGGTTCGTCGCCGTGTCGAGCGTCGGCGGATCGCCGGGCCGCAGGCGGCGATAGATGTCGATGATCGCCTCTTCCTTGGTGACGGTCTTGTCCGCGAGCAGCGTGTCGCGGATCGCCGAGCCGCTGCCGACCGGATCGAGGTAGAGCAGCTTGAACTCGCGCAGGCCGCGGTTCTTGAAGTCCTCGAGGTGCGCGGCGGTTAGCTCTTCGTTGCACTCGAAGATCACTTCGCCGGTCGCCTCGTCGACCACGTCCACGGGCGAGACGCGCTTCACCGCGTCGTCGCGCAGCAGGTCGTTCAGCTCGACCTGCACCCACTGCATGCCGTCCTCGACCATGCGGCGCACGGCGGCCTGCGTGAACTTCTTGTCCTTGCGCGCGAGCACGCGCCCGTCCGAAGACTTCACCTCGCGAGTGCAGCGCTGTCCGATCAAGAGCTCCGGGTCGACCTTCTTGAGGATCTGCTTCCCGTCGATCTTGATCGTTTCGGGCTTGTAGAAGAAGCCGAGCAGGTCCTCTTCCGTGTAGCCGAGCGCCTTCAGCAGCACGGTCACGAGGATCTTGCGGCGGCGGTCGATGCGCGCGTAGACGAGATCCTTGTGGTCGAACTCGAGATCGAGCCACGAGCCGCGGTAGGGAATGATGCGGCACGAGTAGATCTTCTTGCCGACGGCGCTGACCGTCGCGCTCGTCGTGGTGTCGTAGAAAATGCCGGGCGAGCGGTGGAGCTGGCTGACGATCACGCGCTCGGTGCCGTTCACGATGAAGGTGCCGTTGTCGGTCATGATCGGGATTTCCCCGAAGTAGACCTCCTGCTCCTTCACGTCGCGGATCGTCTGCGAGCCCTCGGCGTCGTCCCACGCCACGAGCCGCACGGTCACCTTGAACGGCGCGGCGTACGTCATGCCGCGCTGCAGGCACTCCTGCACGTCGTACTTCGGCGCTTCGAGCGTGTAGCCCACGAACTCCAGCGACGCGGTGTCGTTGAAGTCGCGAATCGGGAACACGGACTGGAACACCGCCTGAAGGCCGGTGCGCTCACGCTTCTCAGGGTCGATGCGCGTCTGGAGGAAGCGCTCGAACGATTCCTTCTGGATCTCGATCAGGTTCGGGATGTCGAGGATCCGCGGGATCTTGGAAAAATCCTTGCGGAGGCGAGGCGCGATCTCGGAGAAGTGCATGTGGGCCACTGGACGTGATCCCTCCCGGAGTGGGTTTTCCGACTCGAAACGCAGGCACGCGCGAGCTCACGCCCGCGCTGCGTTTGCGCGCCAACCAGAAACGGCAATGCGCTGCGCGGCGCGCTTGTCAGGCAGCGACCGCGCCGAGCGCATTACTTGATGTCGACCTGGCCGCCCTGCTCTTCGATCTGCTTCTTGATCTTGGCGGCCTCGTCCTTGGAAACGCCTTCCTTGAGGGGCTTGGGCGCGCCTTCGACGAGATCCTTCGCTTCCTTCAGCCCGAGACCGGTGATCGCGCGGACTTCCTTGATCACCTGGATCTTCTTGTCGCCGCCGGAGAGGAGGACCACGTCGAACTCGGTCTTCTCCTCGGCCGGAGCCGCGGCGGCACCCGCGCCACCCGCGCCCGGGATCGCCGCGATGGCGACCGGAGCAGCGGCGGACACGCCCCACTTCTCTTCGAGGAGCTTCGCGAGCTGCGCCGCCTCCATGACGGTAAGGGTCGAGAGCTGATCAGCGATTGCGTTGATGTCGGCCATGGGAACTGGACTCCACTTTCTCTTGGCGGTGCTGGCGGACCTTTGGGGTCCTCCCGCCGGTTGCGAAACATCGCCGGCCGGCGCCGGCAAAACCTGATGACTCGCGAGCGGCTACGCGCCGCCCGCCTCTTCGAGCTTCTTGCTGCGCGCCGAGGCGAGGCGAGCGATCTGCCCGCCGGGCGCCTGCAGCACGCCGAGAATCTTCTGCGCCGGCGCCTGCAGCAGCCCGATCAGCTGCGCGCGCAGCGTGTCGAGGCTCGGCAGCGTCGCGAGGGTCGCGATCTCTTTCTGGTCGAGCGCCTTGCCCGAGACCATTCCGCCGCGGAGCGCAAACTTGTCGTTCTCCTTGGCGTAGTCGATCAGCGTCTTCGCGAGCTTCGCCGGGTCGGCGTACGAGATCGCCACCGCGGTCGGGCCCTTGAAGTGCGGCTTCAGCACCGCGACGTCGTTGCCCTCGGAAGCGAGCTTCAAGAGCGAGTTCTTGACGACGTGGTACTCGTACTTGCCTGCGCCGTCCGCGCGCAGCTTTGCGCGCAGCTTGTCGAGCGTCGCGACGTCGAGGCCGCGGTACTCGGCCACGATCACGCTGTTCGCGCGCGCGAACTTCTCTTTCAGCGCGGCGACGGATTCGGCCTTCTGTGCACGGGTCAGCATGTGTGTCTCCTCACGCCGCCGCCTGCACGACCGAACCCGGATCGATGCGGATACCGGGGCCCATCGTGGTGGAGAGCGAGATCTTCTTGAGGTAGGTGCCCTTCGCGGACGCCGGCTTCGCGCGGACGATCGCGTCGATCAACGCCGTGGCGTTGGCGAGCAGGTTCTCCGCGCTGAACGAGGCTTTGCCGATCGAGCAGTGCACGATTCCGTTCTTGTCGACGCGGTACTCGACCTTGCCGGCCTTGTTCTCGGACACGGCGCGACCGACGTCAGCGGTCACCGTGCCGAGCTTCGGGTTCGGCATCAGGCCGCGCGGACCGAGCACGCGGCCGAGGCGGCCCACGACGCCCATCATGTCGGGCGTCGCGATCACGCGCTCGAAATCGAGCCAGCCCTCGTCCGTGATCTTCTTCGCGAGATCCTCGGCGCCCACGAAGTCGGCACCGGCGGCGCGCGCCTCCTTCTCCTTCTCGCCCTTCGCGAACACCAGAATGCGCACCGACTTTCCCGTGCCGTGCGGCAGCACGATCGAGCCGCGCACCATCTGCTCCGCGTGTTTCGGGTCGACGCCGAGGTTCAGCGCGATGTCGACGCTCTCGTCGAACTTCGCGGTCTTCCAGCTCTTGAGGAGCGCCATGGCCTCGGGCAGCGCGTAGGACTTGTTACGGTCGACCGACGCGAGGCTGGCGACGTATCGCTTTCCGCTCGACATCTCAGCCCTCCACCACGTCGAGGCCCATCGAGCGGGCGGTTCCCGAAATCACCTTGATGGCGGCGTCGACGTCGTTCGCGGAGAGATCGTTCAGCTTCATCTCCGCGATCTCGCGCACCTGAGCCTTCGTCACCTTGCCCACCTTGGTGCGGTTCGGCTCGCCCGAACCCTTCTCCACCTTGGCGGCGCGCTTCAGCAGCACGGAGGCCGGCGGAGTCTTGAGCTCGAACGTGAACGTGCGGTCCGAGTAGATCGTGATCAGCGCCGGAATGATCAGGCCCTGTCGATCCTGGGTGCGCGCGTTGAACGCCTTGCAGAACTCCATGATGTTCACGCCGTGCTGGCCGAGCGCCGGCCCCACGGGCGGTGCCGGGTTCGCTTGCCCCCCCGGACACTGCAGCTTCACCACTGCGGTGACTTTCTTCGCCATTCATTTTCCTCTGTCGGGTGCTGACGGGCGGGTTACGCCCTCCCCGGGTTTGCGAGCGGCGCTCGCTGGCTTCGCGCCGGCTCGGGGCCGCCGCGTGCTTCCCTAATGACTCGCGCTCAGGCCTTCTCCACGCTCGTGTAATCGAGCACGACCGGCGTCGCGCGTCCGAACACCTGCACCATCACGCGGACCTTCTCCTTGTCCGCGATCACCTCGTCCACGTAGCCGTTGAAGTTCGCGAACGGGCCGTTCGTCACTCGCACGCTCTCGCCTGCCTCGAACACGATCCGCGGCCGCGGCTTCGCGGCGCCTTCCTTCATCTGCGCCGTCATGCCGGCGACTTCCTCGTCCGAGATCGGCGTCGGCTTCTCGCTGCCGCCCACGAAGCCGGTGATGCGCGGCGTCTCCTTCACGATGTGCCACGTCTCGTCCGTGAGATTCATGTGCACGAGGATGTAGCCGGGCAGGAACTTGCGGCGCGCCGTGCGCTTCTCGCCCTTCACGACTTCGACGACGTTCTCCTCGGGAATCAGGATCTCGTCGAAATCCGACTCGTGGCCGATCGTCTTCGCGCGCTCGAGGAGGGCCTTCTTGGCCTTCGCCTCGTGCCCCGAATACGTGTGCACGATGTACCACTTCTTGTCAGGCATCACGCTCTCCGACCCGGTGCTCACCGAATCAGCCCTGCAACCACTTGGGCAAACCGTCGATCAGCCACTCGAAGCCGAGCGAGAGCAGCGCGTCCACCGAACCGAGGATGATCGTCATCAGCACGACGATCACGAGCACGCCGACGGTCCCGCCCACGTACTCCTTCTGCGTCGGCCACGTGATCTTGTCGAATTCGGTGCGCACATCGAGCAGGTACTGCCGGAAGTCCTGCACCCAGCCGCTCACGCGATTCGAACTGGCTTCCAAGAGAACCTCGTTTCGGCTTGGCAGGTGCGGAGGGACTCGAACCCCCAACCTCCGGATTTGGAGTCCGGTGCACTACCAATTGTGCTACGCACCTAATAACTGAGCACGCCTCTCGCGCTGCGACTACTCGACGATCTCGGCCACGACGCCGGAGCCGACGGTGCGTCCACCCTCGCGGATGGCGAAGCGCTGCTCCTTGTCCATCGCCACGGGGGTGATCAGCTCCACCGTGATCTCCACGTTGTCGCCCGGCATCACCATCTCCGTGCCCGCCGGCAGGTTCGCCACGCCCGTCACGTCCGTGGTCCGGAAGTAGAACTGCGGCCGGTACCCGTTGAAGAACGGCGTGTGACGCCCGCCCTCCTCCTTGGTCAGCACGTAGGCCTGCGCCTTGAACTTCGTGTGCGGCTTGATCGAGCCCGGCTTGGCCAAGACCTGACCGCGCTCCACGTCGTCCTTGCCCGTGCCGCGCAGCAGACAACCCACGTTGTCCCCCGCCTGCCCCTGGTCCAGCAGCTTCCGGAACATCTCCACGCCCGTCACGATCGTCTTCTGCGTCGGACGGATCCCGACGATCTCCACCTCGTCGCCGACCTTCACGATCCCCTGGTCCACCCGCCCCGTCACCACCGTCCCGCGGCCCGTGATCGAAAACACGTCCTCGATCGGCATCAGGAACGGCTTGTCCAGCGCCCGCTTCGGCTCCGGGATGTACGAGTCGAGCGCCGCCATCAGCTCGTCGATGCACTTGTTGTCCGCGTCGTTCTTGCCGTCCTTGAGCGCGTTGACCGCGCTGCCCTTGATGATCGGCGTCGTGTCGCCCGGGAAGTTGTACTTGCTCAGCAGCTCGCGGACTTCCAGCTCCACCAGCTCCAGCAGCTCCGGATCGTCCACCATGTCGCACTTGTTCATGAACACCACGATGTGCGGCACGTTCACCTGGCGAGCGAGCAGCACGTGCTCGCGCGTCTGCGGCATCGGGCCATCCGCGGCGCTCACCACCAGGATCGCGCCGTCCATCTGCGCGGCGCCGGTGATCATGTTCTTCACGTAGTCCGCGTGGCCGGGGCAGTCCACGTGCGCGTAGTGCCGGTTCGCGGTCTGGTACTCCACGTGCGCCGTCGCGATCGTGATCCCGCGCTCCCGCTCCTCGGGCGCCTTGTCGATCTGGTCGTACGCCATGAACGCGGCCAAACCCTTGGTCGCCTGACGCTGCGTGATCGCCGCCGTCAGCGTCGTCTTGCCGTGGTCCACGTGACCGATCGTCCCCACGTTCACGTGAGGCTTGTTGCGCTCGAACTTCTCCTTGGCCATCTCGCGTCGTCCTTCTTTGCTTTGGAGTGAGTGGGTGTGTCGAGTTGTTAGGGCGGGGAACTGGAGCTCACGACCGGGATCGAACCGGTGACCTCGTCCTTACCAAGGACGTGCTCTACCGACTGAGCTACGTGAGCGTCTCATCCCTCGCGTGATTGGAGCGGGAAACGGGATTCGAACCCGCGACCCCAAGCTTGGAAGGCTTGTGCTCTAGCCAGCTGAGCTATTCCCGCGGTTCACCGTTTTCCGCTGGATTCCAGCGTCGGTGCGGCGTTCGTTCGGTTCGCTGCGCGAGTGGTGGAGAGGGGAGGATTCGAACCTCCGAAGGCGTGAGCCAGCAGATTTACAGTCTGCCCCGTTTGGCCGCTTCGGTACCTCTCCGCTCGGACTCGACGCACGCCGCCGGGCAGCGCGCCGCTCCTTCTCGATCTCCCTGTGGTTGACTTGTTAGGCCGGGAGACCCGAAGAGCAACAGAAAAGGAACGGCAGGAACCGCCGATTCGCACGAGTGACGAATCCGACCCCCGCCTCACGCCTTCACCGCTGCGCTTCGCGACCGCCTCGAGCCGAAAATCCTGTTTGTGTTCGGTTTGTTGCGCGCCGGCTTGCGATCTCTCGAAAGCCATTGCCGAAGGGGCGCCGACTGTAGCGGCCGATTTCCGGGGCGCGCCTCCCTGCGTCGACTTTTTGACGACTTCGTCGGCTTCCGTGGAGAGCCCAGGACGAAGTCGGCCCGGCTGGAGCTGGCGAGGGGACTTGAACCCCTAACCTGTCGATTACAAATCGACTGCTCTGCCAGTTGAGCTACGCCAGCCCGCGTTCGGCGCGCGCATACTAAGTAGGGCGCTCCGACCAGGCAACGAAAGGCGTGGGATTTCGCGGATTTCGGAGTCAGCTCGTCGCCGCCTGCTCGGCTCGACGCCGGACCCACTCGTAGAGAATCACGGCAGCGGCCGCGGACACGTTGAGCGACGCCACCGCCCCGGCCATCGGAATCGAGATGGGCGTGTCGATCTGGCGGGAGAGCCCCGCTCGGATCCCGCGGCCCTCGGCTCCGAGCAGCACCACGATGTCCCCCTCCCAGAACTTGTCGGCGAGCGTGAACAGGCTCTGGGGCGCCTCTGGCTCCGCCGCGAGCACCCAGAATCCTGCGGCTTTCAGCTGCTCGAGGGCGCGCGAGAGGTTCACGACCCGCGCGGCCGGCAGATGCTCGATGGCCCCCGCGCTCGCGCGCGAGACCGCCGGCGAGAGCGGCGCCGAGCGCCGATCCGTCAGTAGCAGGCCGCTGGCGCCGGCCGCGTGCGCCACCCGCGCGATCGCCCCCAGGTTCTGCGGGTCCTCCACGCCGTCGAGCGCCACGACGCAGCGCCGCCCCGGGTCGCCGAGGGCGCTCAGCTCCGCGAGCGCGAGCTCCGGCAGCTCGCCGGCCTCGAGCGCGTACCCCTGCGGCTTCACGCCCGGTGGGAGACCGAGGCCGATCTCGCTTGCGGAGCACTCGACCACGCGCACCCCGGCCGCCGCCGCGAGGGCGCGAAGCGGCTCGACCTCGCGCGGCGCGTCCGGGACGCGCACGCGCAGCGCGTGCAGCACCCGCCGGCGCGCGCGCAGCGCCTCGCGCACGGGGTGAAAGCGCGTGAGCAGATCCATCGCGACACCATCGCAGAGTGCGCGGGGGGCGCCGCTGAGTGCGGCCCGTTACTCGGCGATCACGCGGCGCAGCGGCTCGAGGTTCGCGAGAAAGGCCTGCGCGTCCGCGAGCTTCGGATGGTTGATCACCTCGAACTCGAGGTACGTCACCAGCTCCCCCAGTGCCGAGATCAGCGCGTCCTCGCCAGCGCCCGGAAGACGGGAGGCCCGCTCCGCCAACAGATCCGCGGCAATCGCGCCGGAATCCGCGTGGGCGAGATCGGCCAGCAGCGCGGGATAGCGCCCCGAGAGCTCCCGAAGCTGGCGCCCGATCCGCTCGTCGACCGCGCGGTCACCCTCGGCAGCGGCGATCGCGCTGCGCATCGTGTCGATCAGCTTCGCGAAGGCTTCGACTTTCGCGCGGATCGCGCCGTCGGCGTTTGCGACCGGCGTCTCGCTCAGCCGCATCAGCTTCAGTGCGCCGACGAGGCGCAGGAGCTGGACGCTGCGCGCGGCGCTTTCGGGGTCGAGTCGCAGCTCGGCCACGACGTCGCGGAACGATCGCCCCGTGCCCACCGCCGCGAAGATCACACGCTCGCTGCCGGCGAGGTTCGGCCGCGCGACTGCGCTGGTTTGCGCGAGCTGAACGCGCGCGTCGTCGAGCACTGCAAGAAAGCGGCGCAGCTCAGCGCAGCGCTGCTGGCCCTCGACGATGAGGCGCGAGGTCTCGAGCGAAAGGCGGACTACGTTGTCGGGGCGAATCTCGCCGTCCCAGAACCACATGCGGCCCTCGGGCAGCGAGAACAAGGAGCGCACGATCTCCTCGACTTGGCTGCGCACACCGTTCCACAGCTCGCGCGGCGTGAGGATTCCGCGCTCGACGAGCACGCGGCCGAAACGATCGCCGGGCTTGAACTCGCGCTCCGCTTCTTCGAGATCGGCCAGCTTGATCGCGCCGGTGCGCAGCAGGCACTCACCGAGTCGATCCACGGTCTGATTCGAGCTCGCGAAGACCACCTCGCCCGCTTCGAGGTAGACCTGCTTCTCCTGGTCGCGATAGCGAAACAGCGCGAGGCCCGAGCGCTTGCGCTCGTGGACCGCGGAGAGCAGGCCCGAAGCGGAGAGCACGGCGAGATCCGCCACCAGCGCGGGCGGCGTGGCGAGGGGAAGCGCTGCAGCGACGTCGAAGTGCGGTTGCGCGGCCATGCGAGTTCCCCCGCTGGCGCTCTTCGTCGCGCGTGCGGGGACGCTTGAGGGCGCGCGCGGTTCAAGCCGCGCTTGCGTGCTCCCGATCCCATGAGCGAGAGGGGGAGCGATGAGTGACACACAGCCCACGCGGCGCTTCGCGCGCGTCGATCTCGAGGCGCGCGTTCAGGTCACGAGCCTCGAGCCGCTGCGGGATCCGGCGACCGGTGTGCCCGTGTCTTGGGATACCGACGAGCTGTGCGCGACGCTCTCCGTCGGCGGCGCGTTCATCCCCACCGCCGATCCTCCGCCGCCGGGCAACCGCCTGCTGCTGCAGATCCATCTCCCGAGCGGCGAGTCGATCGAGACGGTCGGTCGCGTTGCGTGGACGCGGTACCCGCTCGGCGAAGCGCACCAGCCTGGCGTGGGCGTGGAGTTCGTGACGCCGACCGGCGAAGCCCGCGGCGCCCTCGAGCGCTTGCTCGTCGCCGCGCAGAAAAATCCACAGCCCGAGAGCTGACTCGCGCTCGACGTCGCGCGATATGCTGCGCGCCCGATGGCCTCGCGACCCGGCAGCTACCGCATCCTCTCGCGCTCGAAGCGCGCCGTGGAAGACCAGCTCGCGCCGGAGCTCGCCGCGGTGCGCCGCGTCGAGCGCATTCTCGCCTCGCTGCTCGAGGAGTTCCGCAGCCCGGCCACGGTCGTGCGAGCGCGCTGCAGCTTCCAGGAGCCGCGCGAAGTGTTCCGGCTCGAAATCTCGAACCCCGAGCTCGGCTACCAGCGCACGACCCTGCTCGACCGCGACGTGCTCGACGAGCTGCTCGAACACCCCGCCGTGCGCGAGCGGCTCACGCTCCAGTGACTGGCCCCAGCGCGGGTTGTTAGGTTCGACCCGCTCCTTCGAGCTTCGCTTCCTGCCCGAGTGGCGAAATGGCAGACGCGGGGGACTTAAAATCCCCTGGCCGCAAGGTCATGCAGGTTCGAGTCCTGCCTCGGGCACCACGCGCTTCGGCGGAGCCGCCGTTACTCAAGCCCCCAGCGCTTGCGCGAACTGCGCCAGCTCGTGCGCCAACTCCTCGTGCGTGAGGCCGTGCGGGGGCTGGGCGGCGGAGGCGGCCGCGTGGCCGAGGCTGGCGAGCAAGAACGTGCGCGGCTCGAGCTCCGCTGCTGCGACGCCCGCCGCGACCAGCGCCGAGCGCGCCTCGCGGCGGCGCCGCGCACGCAGATCTACGAGCTGGGGCCCCTGCGCACCGAGCTCGGCGGCGTCGACTTCGAGCGCGTGAAGGCGTTCATCGCCTCGGTGCTGCACCGCATCCCGCGCTACCGGCAGAAGCTCGCGTGGATCCCGATCGAGCAGCGGCCGGTGTGGGTCGACGACGCGGCGTTCGATCTCAACTACCACGTGCGTCACACGGCGCTGCCGAAGCCGGGCAGCGAGGAGCAGCTGAAGAGCCTCGCGGGCCGCGTGATGGCGCAGCACCTCGATCGCGAGCGCCCGCTCTGGGAGCTGTGGGTGATCGATGGCCTCGAAGGCGACCGCTTCGCGATCATCAGCAAGATCCACCACTGCATGATTGACGGCATGTCGGGCGTCGATCTGAGCCAGATCCTGCAGTCCCCTGACAAGTCCGCGACCGAGATCGGCGAAGCGCCGCGCTTCCATCCGCGCCCGGCGCCGACGAGCGGGGAGCTGCTCACCGACGCCGTGACGTGGCGGCTGCAGACGCCGCTGCGCGCGCTGAAGGGCCTGCGCGAGCTGCAGCGCGAGACGGACGATCTGCGCAGCGAAGTCGAGGCGCGCATTCAGGCGATTCGCGCGATGTACGGCGAGGGCATGGAGAAAGTCTCCGAAACGCCGATCAACGGCGAGAACAGCCCGCACCGCCGCTTCGACTTCTGGCGCCAGCCGCTCGCCGACGTGAAGACGCTGCGCAAAGCGCTCGGCGCGACGGTGAACGACACGGTGCTCACGATCGTCACCGGCGCGTTTCGCGACTACCTCGCGCGCCGCGGCTGCGATCCCAACGAGCTCGACTTCCGCATCCAAACTCCCGTCTCGATGCGCAGCGAGGAGGAGAAGGGCAAGCTCGGCAACCGCATCTCGGCGTGGACGGTGCCGCTCCCGCTCGACGAGAGCGATCCGCGCAAGCAACTCGAGCGCATCCGCGCGACGACGCAGGAGCTGAAGGACTCGCGCCAAGCGCTCGCGGTCGAGACGATGATGAGCGTGATGGACGCGATGCCGACGCAGCTGCTCTCGCTCGCGTCGCGCCAGGCGCAGGGCACGGTGAACTCGATCGTGACGAACGTGCCCGGCCCGCAGTTCCCGCTCTACTTGTTAGGAGCCGAGCTGCACGGCATGTACCCGCAGGTGCCGCTCATGCTCGGCGTCGGCATCGGCATCGCGCTGATCTCCTACAACGGCGGCCTGTGCTGGGGCTTCAACGCCGACGCCGTGAAGGTCCCGGACCTCGGCGACTTCGTGCGCGCGATCCAGGCCTCCGCGCAGCGGGTCGCGGATGCGTGCGAGGTGAAGCTGCAGGCGGAAGCGGCGGCGTGAGGGCCGCCACTAGTCCCTGATCCCGCGCTGCGTCATCTTGCCCATCACTTCGGAGGAATCGCCGTGACCACGATGTCCCCGCGCATCGTCCTCGATCCCACCAGCGAGCGCGCTCCCGCGCAGCGCCAGCGCCTGCCGCGCCTTGCGACACTGGACGGTGTCACGATCGGGCTGCTGGACATCTCGAAGCCACGCGGCGACCTGTTCCTGAACCGCCTCGAAGAGCGCCTCACGCACGCCGGCGCGCGCGTGAAGCGATACAAGAAGCCGACCTTCACGAAGCCCGCACCCGTGGATCTGCGCCACCAGATCGCGAGCGAGTGCGGCGCGGTGATCGAGGCACTGGCCGATTGAGGCAGCTGCACGTCGTGCAGTGTGCACGACATCAGCGATCTGGAGCTGCGTGGCCTCCCCGGCGTGTTCGTCGCCACGGTCGAGTTCGAGGACGGCGCGATCGCGCAGGCGAAGGCGCTCGGCGCCGACACCGCCGCGGTCTACACCGAGCACCCGATCCAGGACCGGACCGACGCGGAGATGCTCGCGATCGCCGATCGCGCGTACGAGGCGGTGGTGAAGCAGCTCACGCGCTAGCAAGCGGCGCTTCGCCGCGCGCAGCGAGGCGGAGCCGAGCGAAGATCGGAAAGTGGCCTCGGTGTCGCTGGACCCTCGAAGTGCGGTGATCGCGTACCTCGAGCCGCACTCCTGGGAGAAACGGGACCCCTCCCGTTTCGCTTGCTAACAAGCCGCAGCGCCCCTGCTTCGCCTTGGTCGGCTGCACCGCCGGGCGAGCGTGCCGGGCGCCGCGTCGTCCGGTCGAGGCGGTGCGTGTCGCTTTCGCAATGAGGTCGTGATGTCCCTTCGAGCCGTTCCTGCAAGGCCTGTCGTCGCCGTGGTTGGAGCCACGGGCGCGGTCGGCGCCGAATTCATGGATTGCCTGCTCTCGCGCAGGTTCCCGATGAGCGAGCTGCGCCTGCTCGCGTCGGCGCGCTCGGCGGGCAAGCGCATGCGCTTCGGAGATCGCGAGCTCACGGTCGCCGAGCTAAACGAGGCGAGCCTCACGGGCGTGGACATCGGCCTCTTCTCCGCGGGCAGCGGCATCTCGAAGAAGTTCGCGCCGATCGCGGTGCGCGCGGGCGCGGTGGTCGTCGACAACTCGTCGGCGTTCCGCATGGATCCCGGCGTTCCGCTCGTCATTCCCGAGATCAACGCCGCCGAGATCCCGAAGCACCGCGGCGTGATCGCGAACCCGAACTGCTCCGCGATCATCTCGATCACGCCGCTCTGGCCGATCCACCAGCGCAACCGCATCCAGCGCATCACGCTCGCGACTTATCAGGCCGCCTCGGGCGCCGGCGCCGCGGCGATGGAGGAGCTGCGCGAGGCGACGCGCGCGTACCTCGACGGCAAGCCCTTCGAGAACAAAGTGTTGCCGCACCCGTACGCGTTCAACCTGTTCAACCACAACACGAAGGTCGATCCCGTCACCGGCTACAACGACGAGGAGACCAAGGTCATCCAGGAGACGAAGAAGATCTTCGGCGACCCGAGCATCCGAATCTCGGCGACGTGCGTGCGCGTGCCGGTGCTGCGCGCGCACTCGGTGGCGATTCACTTCGAGTGCGAGCGGCCGATCACGCCGGACGAAGTGCGCGAGATCGTGGCGAAGGCGCCGGGCGTGAAGGTCGTGGACGACCGCGAGCGCAACTACTTCCCCATGCCCAAGGACGCGACCGGCCAGGGCGACGTGCTGATCGGGCGCATCCGTCAGGACGTGAGCGATCCGTCGGGCCGCTCGATCGCGTGCTTCACGGCCGGGGATCAGTTGCTGAAGGGCGCCGCGCTGAACGCCGTCCAGATCGCGGAGAAGCTGCTGCCCGCGTGATCGGCAAACAGCGCGCGCCATGCAGTGGCCCGAGGTCGCGCGGAACTGAGTCGACTCCTGGCCGAGGGCGCGCGCAGTCGCTTAGCGTCGCGCGCCTATGACGCGCCCCATCGCCTTCTCCGGCAACACGCTCGATCGCGACGAACAACACCGCAGAGACGCGACCTACCTCGCGACGTCGCTGCAAGAAGACAAGACGCGCATCCTCCCGGTGTGGAAGCTCGCGCCGCTCGTGCGCGAGGGCGAGGAGAAGCGGCTCGCCTGGGCGACGCCCGCGATCCTCGACGGGCATACCGGCCCCGAGCCCGTGTTCCTCGGCGTCGCGGATGGGCGCGCGCACTTCGCCGTCGACATCTCGGCGCACGGCGAGCCGCTCAAGGAGTTCGGCTGGGAAGGCGCGGCGTCGTTCCCCGATCTGCGCGCGACCGTGGGCCTGCTCCCGCCCGGCGACGGCGGCATCGCGGCGCAGGCGCGCCACATCGTCGATTGGCACTCGCGCCACGGCTTCTGCCCAGGCTGCGGCGAGAAGACGCGCCCCAAAGACGGCGGCTGGGCGCGCATCTGCACCGCCTGCAGCAGCGAGCATTTCCCGCGTACCGATCCGGTCGTGATCATGCTCGTGGTCGACGGCGACCGCTGCTTGTTAGGGCGCCAACCGGGCTGGCCGAAGCCGATGGTCTCCGCGCTGGCGGGCTTCGTCGAAGCGGGTGAGACGCTCGAAGAAGCCGTGCGCCGCGAAGTGCGCGAAGAGGCCGGCATCCAAGTCGGCGCGATCCGCTACGTCGCCTCGCAGCCGTGGCCGTTCCCGGCGTCGCTGATGATCGGCTGCCAGGCCGAAGCCGTCTCGCGCCGCATCCAGATCGATGCGAACGAGCTCGAGAGCGCGGACTGGTTCACGAAGGACGAGGTGAAGGCCGCGCTCACCGCGCCGACGCAGCGCCTCGGTGTGCCGCCGCCGATCGCGATCGCGCATCACTTGATCAAGGCGTGGGTGGCGGAGTAACAACAGCGCGCGCCTAACGAGCTTCCGCCTCCGCCACGAGCCGCTGCAGCGTGGCGATCGCCGCGGGTGCAGATGCGGCGATGCGCTGGGCAGCGTCCAGCATCGCCGCGTCGGGAGCTGCGGGCGGTAGCCCGAACAGGTTGAGCCGCGAACGCAGGAGCCACGCCGAAAGCCCGGCGTCTTGCGACCAGCGCGAGTCGTTGAGCGCGTTCGCGAGAGTCACGCGGAGGTAGTCCATGTCCGTGTTTGGGTGCGGCACCACGGTGCACAGCTCGTTCTTGAGCGCCTCGTCCGAGTAAGCCGCCTCGACGTGCGCGATGAAGGCTGCGCTGAACACCTGCTGGCATGCGCGCACGGTCTGCAGCGTGATGCGATCCCCCGCGAAGACCGGCGCGACCGGGCGCTTCTCGAGCGCGTCCGCGGAGCAGTCGACGTAGAGCGCGTCCGGCCTTGCAGGCGCCGTTCCGTTCGCGAGCACGATCTCGTTTGCGTCGATGCGCTTCACGCGCCCGAGCCGAATCACGCGGCGAATTCGGCGCAGCTGCTCCGCCTCCGCCGCGGTCACCGTCGCGCAGCGGTACATCGTGGGCTTCACGCGCTCGTCGAGGCGCAGCAGCACGCCGGTCGCGTTCGAGCGCGCGAACACGTCGTCGATCGAAGCGGCGCCCGCGATCGCCTCCATCTGCTTCGCGCCGAACTGCATGCTGCGGCCGAAGAACTCGGCGGGCTGGATGCTCGCGCGATCGAGAATCCAGGAGTCGCGCGGCACGATCCACGCGATCTCGTCCGCGTCGACGCCATTCGCGAGCAGCCACAGGCACGCGTCCATGCCCGTCTTGCCCGCGCCCACCACGACGTAGCCGCCCGCGGGCCGCTCGCAGCGCGGCAGCTCGTTCAGCGGGACGCGGCGCACGCCGGCCGCGACAGCGTACTCCGGCGCGCGCACCGACGGCACTTTGACGCGCATGTACGTCGCATCGACGACATTCTTCGCGCGCACGCGGTGCGTGCGGCCCGATGGAATCGAGCGGAAGCGCCCGTCGCCGAGCCACTCGCAGCGCGGGAAGTACTGCACGCGGCCCGAGGGCAAGAACTGGCGCTGCATCACGTGATCGAAGTAGGCGAGCACCTCGGCGCCAGAAGCCAGCTCGTAGAGACCAGCGTTCCAACCGACGCGATCCTTGACGTCGCCGCCAAGCGCCTTCGAGTTCACGCCGTAGAACGCGGACGGCTGGTGCAAGCGCACGTACGGGTAGGCGTCGTTCCAGTGGCCGCCCGGGCGATGATGCTTGTCGATCATCACGACGGTCGCGCCCGTCTCTGTCAGCAGCGTGTCGACGAACGCCATCCCCATCGCGCCGGCGCCGACTACCGCGTAGTCCGCGCTCACGGTCTCGCTGCTCATCGCCGCTCCCCCTAGAGCCCCTGCACGAGCGCCGCCTGCGCTCGGAGCTTCGCCGGCGTCCCTAACAGCTGGCGCGCCAGCGAGACGCGCTTGAACCAGAGCTGCAGGTCGTAGGCGTCGGTGAAGCCGATGCCGCCGTGCACCTGCGTCGCGGTGCGCACCACGTCCATCGCGATGTCGGCGAGATGCGCCTTCGCGTGCAGCGAGAGCAGCGGCGCTTCGGCGGGAATCTCGTGCGCGGCGTGCGCGGCGTACCACACGAGCGAGCGCGCGGGCTCGATTGCAGCGGCCATCTCGGCGCACAGGTGCTTCACGGCCTGGAACTGCGCGATCACGCGGTCGAATTGCTTGCGCTGCTTGGCGTAGTCGACCGACATCGCGAGCGCGCGGTCGCAAGCGCCGAGCATGTCCGCGGCGAGCGCGACGCGTGCGGCGATCAGCGCAGACGCGATCGCCGCGCGCGCCGCCTCTCCGCGCGCGAGCACCTCCGCGGGCGTGCCGTCGAAGCGCAGCTCCGCGAGCCGCCGCGTGCGGTCGACGGTCGGCATCGCTTCGACAGTCAGCCCCGGGGCGTTCTTTGCGACGAGCGCGAGCGCGTCGCCCGCAGCCACGATGTACGCGTCCGCGCCCACGCCGTCGATCGCGAACAGCGCGAGACCGCGCAGCTTCCCGTCCGCGAGCGAAGCGCCGGCGTCGTCGCGACGCTCGACTTGCTCCGCGATCGCGACGCCGATGCGCGCCTTGCCCGCTGCGAGCTTGGGGAGCCACTCGGTGCGCTGCGCTTCGCTGCCCGCAGCGATCAGGTGGGGCGCGAGGATCGCGCTGCCGAGGAACGGCACCGGCGTCGCGGCATGGCCGAGCGCGGTCGCGATCACCGCGGCGTCGAGCAGCGTCAGCCCTGCGCCGCCGTGCTCCTCGGCGATCAGACAGCCCGCGACGCCGAGCTCCGCGAGCTCGCTCCACAGCTTGGCGTCGTGCGCATCCGGGGTTTCGAGCAGCTCGCGCACGCGCGTCGTCGGCACGCGCTCGGCGAGAAAGCGGCGCAGCGATTCTTCGAGGAGCTTCTGTTCGTCGGACAGACCGAAGTCCATTGGAGCTACCCCTGCGCCTTCAGCTCGCGCGGCATGCCGAGGCCGCGCTCGGCGATGATGTTCTTCTGCACCTGCGCAGTGCCGCCGCCGATGATCAAGCCGAGCTGGAACATGTACGTGAACTGCCAGCGCCCGCCGTCGCGCACGCGCTTGCTGCCGCGGTAGAGCGCGCCGGCTTCACCGGCGGCGTCGATCGCGAGGCCCGCGAGGTCGTGGTTCAGCTGGCAACCGTTGAGCTTCGTCACGAGCCCAGCGATGCCCGGCGGCTCGCCCTTCACGCGCGAAGTGAGCAGGCGCATCGCGTGGCACTTCATCGCGATCGACTTCGCCTGCAGCGCCATCAGCTCGTCGCGCACGAGCGGATCCTCGATCGCGCGGCCTCCGTCGACGCGCTCTTCCTTCAGCGTGGCGACGAGCGCCTGATAGAGCGAATCGCTCGTGGCGGCGCTTCCGAGCATGTCGCGCTCGTGGCGCAGCGTCGTGTTCGCGATCTTCCAGCCTTCGCCGCGCTTGCCGATGATGTTCGCGACCGGAACGCGCACGTCCGTGAAGAACACCTCGTTGAACTCGGCCGCGCCGGTCATCGTCTTCAGCGGCCGCACGTCGATGCCGGGCGTCGACATCGGCACCACGACGTAGCTGATGCCCGCGTGCTTCGGCGCGTCGGGCTCGGTGCGCACCAGCGCGAACATCATGTCCGCGTGCTGTGCGGTGCTGGTCCAGATCTTCTGGCCGTTGATCGTGATCGTGTCGCCCTCGATGCGGCCCGCGGTTGTCAGGCTCGCGAGATCGCTGCCGGCGCCCGGCTCGCTGTAACCCTGGCACCAGACCCACTCGCCGCGAATCGTCGGCGGCGCGTACTTCTGCTTCTGCTCCTCCGTGCCGTGCTCGAGCAGCGTCGGCACGAACATGTCGGGGCCCTGCCCTCCCACGCCCGAGGACACGCGCGCCCGCCCGAACTCCTCGGCGAGGATCGTCGCGATCAGCGGGTCGGGAGCGAAGCCGCCGCCGCCGTACTGCTTCGGGATCGTGCGCGCCGCGTAGCCGTGCTCGATCAGCAGCTTCTGCCACGCGACGATCTTCGCGTCCTTCAGCGTCGTCACTTCGCCGCCGCGCATGGCCGGCGCCTTGTCGCGGTTCGCTTCGAGGAATGCCCGCAGGTCGCGCCGGAACTGCTCGTACTCGGGGCCGTAGCTGAGGTCCATCGCCGCCTCCCGGAAAGACGCGTTGGTAGCGCGGTTCGCCATTGCGAATCCGCGCGCCCCGGATGCAACCTCGCGGGCTCAGAACGGAGCACGCATGCAAGTCGGACTCGTGACGGGCAAGCGCCAGATCACGCTGCGCGAAATGCCGGAGCCGGAGCCGAGCCCCGGCAAGGCGGTCGTCGAGGTCGCGTTCTGCGGCATCTGCGGCACGGACCTGCACGCCTGGGCGAGCGGCGATCCGTACAACCCTGCGATCTGCGGGCACGAGTGGGCGGGGGTCGTGTCGAAGCGCGGCAGCGGCGTGCCCCACGTGAAGGAAGGCGACCGCGTGACGGTCGGCGTCGCGACGCCGTGCGGGCAATGCCCCGAGTGCCGCACGGGCCGCACCACGTACTGCTCCACGGTCTTCATGGGGATGATCGGCGTCGGCCCGATGGCGGCGCCGCACGGCGGCTTTGCGCGCGCGATCGCGATCGATGCCTCGCGGCTGATTCCGGTGCGTGCCGGCCTGACCGACGAGCAGGCCGCGATGATCGAGCCGCTGACGGTCGCGGTGCACGCGGTGCGCCGCACCACGCTGCGGCTCGGCGACGCGTGCGTCGTCATCGGCGCGGGGCCGATCGGGCTGCTCACGCAGCAGTGCGTGCGCGCCGCGGGCGCGGGCGCCGTCGTCGTGGTCGAGCCGCATCCGGTGCGGCGCGCGAAGGCAAAGGCGCTCGGCGCGACGGCGGTGATCGACCCCAAGAGCGAGAACGTGCTCGAGCGCGTGAAGGCGGTGCTCGGGCCGTTCGGCGCGGACGTGGTGTTCGAGTGCGCCGGGATTCCGCAGACGATCGATCAAGCCGCGACGCTCGCGCGGCGCGGCGGCCTCGTCTCGCTCGTCGGCCTCGCGAACGTGCCGGCGCAGATCACGCCCGGCACGTGGCTGATGAACGAGATCCGCATGTCGACGTCGATCGGCTACCTGGGCGAGGAGTTCGATCTCGCGATGGGGCTCGTGCAGGACGGGCGCATCCAGTTGGAGCCGCTGCACACTAAGACGGTCGGGCTCGAGAAGATGAACGACGCGTTCACGGTGCTGAACGACGATCCCGCCGAGATCAAGATCCTGGTGAACCCCAGATGAGCGAGCTGGCGTTCCGCTCCGCGACGGAGTTGTTTCGGGCGCTCGCGCGCCGCGAGCTTTCGAGCGTGGAGCTGCTCGAGCTCTACCTGGACCGCGTGGCGAAGCTGAACCCGCGGACCAATGCGGTGGTGTACCTGGCTGCCGCGAGCGCCCGCGAACGCGCGCGCGCGGCCGACGTAGCGCGTGCGCGGGGCGAGAGCTGGGGTGCGCTGCACGGCCTGCCCATCACGATCAAGGACTCGTTCGAAGTCGCGGGCATGCCGTGCACGTCGGGCGCGCCCGAGCTCGCGAAGCACGTGCCGGCGAAGCACGCCGACTCGGTGCAGCGCCTGGTCGATGCCGGCGCGATCGTGTTCGGGAAGACGAACCTGCCGCTCTACGCTGGCGACTTTCAGTCGTACAACGCGGTCTACGGCACGACGAACAACCCGTGGGACGTGACGCGCGGGCCGGGCGGCTCCTCGGGCGGCTCGGCCGCCGCGCTCGCCGCGGGCCTGACGAGCTTCGAGCTCGGCTCCGACATCGGCGGCTCGATCCGCAACCCCGCGCACTTCTGCGGCGTGTACGGGCTCAAGACCACGCACGGCATCGTGCCGATGCGCGGCCACATCCCGGGCCCACCGGGCGCGCTCGCCCACGGCGACCTCGGCGTGGGCGGACCGATGGGGCGCAGCGCGGCGGACCTCGCGCTCGGCCTCGACGTGCTCGCGGGCCCCGCGCCCGACGACGCGACCGCGTGGCGGCTGCAGCTGCCCCCGCCGCGCGCGAATCGGCTCGCAGATCTTCGCGTCGGCGTGTGGCTCGAAGATCCGCTCGGCCCCGTCGATGCGGAAGTCGGCGACGTACTCTCGAACGCGGTCGACGCGCTCGCCAAGACGGGCGCGCGCATCGACGCGAAGATGCGCCCGGTCGATGCGAGCGAGCAACACCGCACCTACGCGCAGTTGCTGAACGCCGTCATGGGCGCCGGCTCGCCGCCCGACGTGATCGCGCGCGCCGAAGCCGTCGCGCCGACGCTTCCGCCGAGCGAAGACAGCTTCGGCGTGAACGCGCTGCGCGGCCTCGCACTGCGCCATCGCGAGTGGCTCGGCGTGAACGAGCGTCGCACGCGGCTGCGCGCGCAGTGGGCGAGCTACTTCCGCGATGTCGACGTGATGCTGTGCCCGATCATGCCGACGGCGGCATTCGCGCACGATCACCGCGAGATGAACGAGCGCACCCTCACGATCAATGGCAAGGCAGAGCCCTACTTCCAGCTGTTCTGGGCGGGGCTCGCGGTGAACGCGTACCTGCCAGGCGCTGTCGCGCCCGCGGGCCGCACGCGCGGCGGCCTCCCCGTCGGCGTGCAGATCGTCGGACCCTACCTCGAAGACCGCACGCCGGTCGCAGTCGCCTCGCTGCTCGCCGACGTGCTCGGCGGCTTCACGCCCCCGCCAGGCTGGTGAGGCCCCGGTCATTTTGGCCCGGCCAAAACGACCGGTCACTTCGGCCGGGCCAAAATGACCGGCCACAACAGGAGAACCCTCGATGCCCCGCGCCTTCCGCTTCGCCGTGCAGTCCTTCAGCGCCACCTCCGGCAAGGAGTGGCGCGAGCGCGCGCGGCGCGCCGAGGCGCTCGGCTACTCCGCGCTGCACCTCGCCGACCATGTCGTCACGGGCGAGGCGATGGTGAAGAGCAATCACCCGCACCAGGAGCTCGCTGCGGTGCCGGCGATGATGAGCGCCGCGGAGGCGACCACCACGCTGAAGGTCGGCTGCCGCGTGTTCTGCATCGACTACCAGCACCCCGTCGTGCTCGCGAAGCAGGCCGCCACGATCGACTTGTTGTCGGACGGGCGCCTCGAGCTGGGACTTGGCGCGGGCTGGGTGACGGCCGAGTACGCGGCGATGGGCATCCGCATGGACTCGCCGGGCACCCGCATCGCGCGCCTCGAAGAGACGATCGGCGCGTTCCGGCAGATGTTCTCCGGCGCGCCGGTCTCGGTCGCGGGCAAGCACCTCCAGCTCTCGGGCTTCGCCGGCGCACCGAAGCGCGCGTTCCCGCCGCTAATGATCGGCGGCGGCGCGAAGCGCGTGCTCTCGCTCGCGGGCCGCGAGGCGAACATCGTCAGCTTCAACTTCAACAACCGCGCGGGCATGATCGGCCCCGACGGCGTCGGCAGCTCCACCGCGGACGCCACCGCCGAGAAGGTCGCGTGGGTGAAGCAGGCCGCGGGCGCGCGCTTCGACCAGATCGAGCTCGAGATCGGCGCCTACTTCACGTTCGTGCAGCCCGGCGCCGACGCGATCGCCGCGGGCATGGGCCAGGCGATGGGGCTCAGCAAGGACGAGATGATGCGCCACCCGCACGGCCTGTTCGGCAGCGTCGACTTCGTAGTGGACGAGCTGCAGCGCCGCCGTACGCAGTACGGCATCAGCTACGTGACGGTGGGCGACGCCGCGATGGAAGCGTTCGCGCCCGTCGTCGCGCGGCTCGCCGGCAAGTAATTCCGTAACAACTCAGGAGAAACCATGCCGAAGCAAATCATCATCGCGGGAACGATCGACCTCGCCGACCCCAGCAAGCGCGACGAGGCGATGACGATCGCCGCGCCGCTCCAGCAGAAGACGCGCACCGAGGAGCCCGGCTGCCTCGCCTACGTCTTCGCGCCCGACCCGTGCGTGGCCGGCCGGCTGTGCGTGTACGAGCTGTGGGAGGACGAGGCGAGCCTCGCCGCGCACTTCCAGCACGCGAACTACTTCAACATGCGCACGGCGCTCGGCCAGATCGGCCTCGCCGGCGCGGACAACAAGAAGTACCGCATCGATCTGAGCGAGCCGGTCTACGACCCCACCTTCACGCCGCGCGCGGACTTCTTCACGGAGAAGAAGCCGGCGAAGAAGAAGGTGGTGAAGGCGAAGGCCAAGGCGAAGAAGCCTGCGAAGAAAAAGGCGGCGAAGAAGAAGTAGACGCGCTCAGTCTTGGGGCGGGAGCACTTCGGGGCCGCAGCGCTCGGAGACGAGCTCGCCGTCGCGGCGAATCTCTTCGCATGGGAACGGTTTCTTTCTCGATCCGCCCCGAGACCAAATGCGCACGAGATCCTCTCCCCGGTCCGACGTCTCGGTGAGGCGCAGCTGTTCGCCAGCAAGCTCGTATACCCGTCTCTTTGCAAACTCCCCGCCTCGCGTGATGCAGTCGAGCAACAGCCTGCCTTCGTAAGCCCGCCGAGCGAGCGTGCTGTCGGAGTCACATGCGAGTCGCGGCAGAACGAAGCCAGGCGGCGTGTGCGGCGGGTCGAGCACGCGGCCATCCATCAGCTGAACGCGGCGCACGAGGGCGCGCCGCTTCTCGAAGGCGTCGTCGTCGATCAGCACCTCGAGCGCGAGGTAGCGCTGCGAGAAGTCGAGCGCGGCGAGCCCCCACGTCGCTCCGGCGAGCCGCTCCGCGATTGAAACGATCTCCCCCGCAGCGATCTCGCGAATCACGGCGCCTGCGGAGTTGCGGACCGTCACCGCGTCGAACGAGCGGCCCGCCGTCACAACGTACGCTCCATCGTTCGCGACGATGCCCGCGTGCTGGAAGGGCGCCGATTGCACGCGCCACAGAACCTCCCGTCGAGGACGAACGCGCTCCAGGCGATACGACGCCCGGTACTCCGCTTCCCCGCTGTTGCGCTCGACGGGCTCCACAACGAGCTCATACGAGCCGTTTGGGCTCGCCTGCGTCCACGACCAAACTAGGGCTGGGCAGGCGGTCGATGATGCTCGCCGAACTGGAGAGCGAGCCCGATCGAAACTGGGAGCGCGAGCGTTCGGTGCGCCATGACCCAAGCCTCCCTCGACTCGGATCATCCGCCTGCCGCGCCGCGCGCAGAAGCGCGCCTTCACGCTGGCTTCATCCCTACGCGAGCGCCGCGCCCCTAATACATCACGTACACGAACGGCGAGAGCTCCTCGCCCTGCTCCACCATGTCGGCGGCGCACTCGCGCGCGAGGCGCGCGAGCTCGGGCGCGAGTGCCGCGAGCTCCGCGTCGCCGCGTTCCTGCCAGAGCGCGCGCAGCTGCGCCTCGAGCGTGTCTCGGGTGAGCCCGCTCGCGCGCGTGAAGTCGAGGGGCGCCATGTGCGAGCGGCGCGCGGGCTCGTAGTAGGTGGCGGCGGCCGCGTCGGGGCCCGCGGGCAGGCGCTGTTCGCGACGCGCGCGCGTCCGCTCCGCGAGCGGCACCACGCGCTGGCGGAAGAAGGCGCGGAGCTTCGCGTCGAGCTTGTCTTCGCCGCGCTTGCGGTCAGTCATTGCCGTACTCCGCCTTCCAGTCGCCCTCGTCTTCGAACGCGGGCTGCTCGGCCTTCCACAACAAGCAGTCGCCGAGCGCGAGCAGATCCATCTCGGTGCGCATGAAGCACGTGTAGGCGTCCTTCGGCGTGCACACGATCGGCTCGCCGCGCACGTTGAACGAGGTGTTCACCACGACCGAGACGCCGGCGATCTCCTTCAGCGCGGCGAGCACGTCGTGGAACTCCGGCAGCGTCTCGGCGTCGACGGTCTGGATGCGCGCGCTGTAGTCGACGTGCGTGATCGCGGGCAAATCGGAGCGCGGCGCGTTCACGATCGCGAGCATGTCCTCGGCTTCGCTGAGCGCGGCGGGCATCGGGATGCACCGCTCGCTGCGCACCGGCGCGATGATCAGCATGTACGGGCTGTCGGCATCGAGGTCGAAGTACTTCGCCACGTCCTCGCGCAGCACCGCCGGCGCGAACGGCCGGAACGACTCGCGGTACTTGATCTTGAGGTTCACCTTGCTCTGCGCGTCGGGACTGCGCGCGTCGGCGAGGATCGAGCGCGCGCCGAGCGAGCGCGGTCCGAACTCCATGCGGCCCGCGAAGTGCCCCACGACCTTGCCGTCCGCGATCGCCTGCGCGACGCGGCGCGCGCGCTCGGCCGGATCGGTGACGCGCACGTACGGGTAGTCGTGGCGCTCGAGGAACGCGACGACCTGCTCCGGCGGAAACTCGGGGCCGAGGTAGCTGCCGCGCTGGCCGTCGCGCCCATCGGCGCGCGCAGCACGCTTCTCGCCGTAATGACCGTGCGCCACGAGCAGCGCGGCGCCGAGCGCGCCTCCGGCGTCCCCCGCCGCGGGCTGAATCCACACCTCGTCGAAGATGCGCTCGCGCAGCAGCGCGCCGTTCGCGACGCAGTTCAGCGCGACGCCGCCTGCGAGCACGACGTTGCGAGAGCCGCTCTCGCGCCGCGCGTAGCGCGCGATCTTGAGCACGATCTCGGTCGTCACCGCCTGGATCGACGCCGCGAGGTCCATCTCGCGCCGCGTGATGCGGCTCTCGGCCTCGCGCGCGGGGCCGCCGAACAGCTCCGCGAAGCGCTCGCCCACCATCACGGGGCGATCGAGGTACGCGAAGTACGACATGTCGAGCCGGTACGAGCCGTCGTCGCGAACGTCGATCAAGTGCTTGCGGATCAAGTCGGCGTACTTGGGCGTGCCGTACGGCGCGAGGCCCATCAGCTTGTACTCACCCGAGTTCACCTTGAAGCCGCAGTAATAAGTGAACGCGCTGTAGAGCAGGCCGAGCGAGTGCGGGTAGTTGATCTCGCGCGTGAGCTCGATGCGCGAGCCGGCGCCGTGCCCGACGGACGTGGTGGACCACTCGCCCACGCCGTCGAGCGTGAGAATCGCGGCGTCGTCCAACGGCGAGGGAAAGAACGCCGACGCCGCGTGCGCCATGTGGTGGTCCGTGAAGAGCAGCTTCCCCTCGCGGCCGAGCGTGCCGAGCGCGCGCTTCACGTGCTCCTCGACGAACAGCTTCGCGCCGAGCACCGAGCGCGCGGCCTTCACGAACAAGTCCTCGGCGCTCGCGCCCGCGACCATGCAGCTCTGCAGCACGCGGTCCCAGCTGAGCAGGGGATTGTCATAGAACACGACCGCGTCGATCTCGTCGGGATCGATGAACGCTTCCTCGAGGCAGTAATCGATCGCATTGCGCGGGAAGCGCGGGTCGTGGCGCTTGCGCGAGAAGCGCTCCTCCTGCGCCGCCGCCACGATCTCGCCGCCGCGCACGAGGGCGGCGGCGGAGTCGTGATAGAACGCGGAGATGCCGAGCACGGTCTTCATCGCCGCGCTCCCGGCTCGGTGAGCCGCTTCTCCACGAGCGGCGCGAGGATTTCGGCGAGCGCGCGATGGCCCGCGTTGGTCAGGTGGCCGTCGTTCGGGAAGTAGAGCGAGCGGTCTCCGCGGCAGCGCTCGCTCAGCTGCGGGAGCGGATCCCAGTAGTCCGCGCCGCCCGCAGCCGCCGCTTCGCTGAGCCGCGCGCTCACGGCGCTCGCACTGGAGATGCCGTAGGCGTACTGATGCAGCGGGATCGGCACGATCGCCGCGCGCGAAGCGCACTGCTTCGCCCACGCGACGAGCACCGCGCGCATCGTGCGCCACGCCGCGCCGTTCGCGTCGTCGTACTCCGCAAGCGGCTGATACCGCGTCACGCGCTGCAGCGATTCCTTGAGGCCACTCTCGACGACGACGCGCTCGAACAGCGGATGCGCGCGCGCAGCGCTGAACGCGCGCTTCAGCTTCGGGAAACGCGCAACCGCCGCGATCTGCGCGCGCTCCCCGGGAGCGAGCTGCGCTTCACTCAGCGGGCGCTTCGGAACGGGCACGCCGTGCAGCGCGGGCTGGCCGTTCGCATCGAGCTCGAACCACGGCTTCGCGTACAGCACGCGCCTCCCCGCGTCGTCCTGGAACCAGCGGTAGCGAGAGGCGACGCGGCGGATGTTCTCGACGAACACGCCGATCATCACGAAGTCGTGCTCGATGCCCGCGGCGAGCTCGCGCGCGATCAGCCAGTGCTGATCCGTGCCCGTCGCGGGCAGGCCGAAGTTGTAGACCTCGAGATCGGGCACGAGCCGCTCGAGCCAGTCGCTGGTGCGCTGCCCGTTCGAGACTCCCTCGCCGGCCGTGAACGAATCCCCGAACAAGAGCACGCGCCGCTTGCCCGGCGTGCGCTCGCGCTTGAACGCGGCGTCCGCGCGAAAGCCCTGCGCGTTCGTGCGCACGAGATACCCGCCGCCCTCGTGCGGCACGCGCGCCTTCAAGTTCGGCACGAAGCGGAACCCGATGACGGGGTCGTACTGGTAGAGCTGACGCAGCAACGGGGATGGGTCCTACCGAGGAAGACGTTGGAGGGTGCGTTTCAATCGACGCGCCGGCTCGAGCGCCTTCGCTCTTTTCAGCAGGAACGGGAGGTTCGTCTCCTGCTCGGCGCCTGCCGGTGTGTCTGCCCAGATTCGGTTCACCACGAACGGCGCGTCGGCCATCAGGTCGTTCGTGTCGTAGATCGTGTCGATGAACGGGTGGCGCGCGAGCAGGTCGCGAAGCGGCGCGCGCGGCAAGCGCAGCCCGTTGAACGTGATCGCGAACGGAACCTCGCGCTGTCCCGTGAGATCGCGCACGAACGCACAGGACTCGACGATCTCGCGCTCCACGGCGGCGCGATCGAGCAGGTCGAGCTCCGCGTGACGCGTCGTGTGCCCGCCGATCGTGAAGCCCTCGCCTGCGAGCTGCCGGATCTGCTCGCTCGTCATGTACGGGCGCTCGCGCAGCACCACGTCCTCGCGCACGCCGAGTGCTTCACACACCGCGTGCATGCGCGCCTCGTCGCGAATCGAGAGCGCGCGCAGCGCTGCGGCGAGCTCCTCGCGCGAGTCGAAGCGCGCACCGAGCGCGGAGCCCGCGCGCGCCGCGAGCGCCCCGAAGTCCGCCTCGCTCGCGCGCTCGAGCACGTCGAGGCACAGCGACACCGCGCTCTTGTGCATCAGCCGCGCGTTGTCGACGAGATCGCGCACGACGAAGAACGTGCACGGCACGCCGTGCTTCAGCAGCAGCGGCCGCGCCACGTCGAAGCACTCCGCGAGCCCGTCGTCGAACGAGACCTGCGCCGCGTTCGCGGGCAGCGCACGCTCGCCGCGCAGGTGCCGCGCCACGTCAGCGTGCGCGACGAGCGTGAAGCGCGACTTCAGCCACACGAGGTCGCGCTCGAACTGCGCCGCGCTCTTGTAGCCGTAAAGGTGCCGCGCGTGCGCGAGAGGGCGGTCGCTCACCGTGTGGTAGAAGAACGAGTGCAGCCCATTGGGAACGCGCGCGGGCGCCTCGGGCAGCGCGGCGAGGACGCGCTGCAGCAGAGAAGACGACGGCTGCGGCATGACGCGGGTGGGTGGCCTCGGAGACGCGTGGCGTGGCGGCAGAAACCCCGCAACGCGCACGCAACTCTCGAGTCAGCGCCCCTGGAACCTCGGCTCTCTCTTCTCCAGCAGCGCCTTCGTGCCTTCGCGGAAGTCCTCGGTCTCCATCGTGCGCGACTGCACGTGGCCCTCGTAGCGCGCGGCGGTCTTCGGGTCCCACGCGAGGCCCTGATAGATCGAGCGCTTGGTCCAGCGCACCGCTAGCGGCGCGGCGCTCGCGATCTCGCGGGCGAGCTCGCGCGATTTTGTGAGGACCTGTTCGGGCGCGACCGCGTAGTGCGCGAGGCCGCGGCGCGCGGCTTCGGCGCCATCGACGAGGCGGCCGGTCAGTAGCAACTCGATCGCGTTCGGGACGCCCATCAGGCGCGGCAGGATGTAGGTGTTCGCCATGCCGGGGTGCAGGCCGAGCCGCACGAAGTTCGCGCCGTACTTCGCGTCGGTGGCCGCCACGCGCAGGTCGCACACGATCGCGAGGCCGAGGCCGCCGCCGATCGCGTGTCCGTTCATCGCGGCGATCGTCGGCACTTCGAGGTCGAGCAGCGAAAGAAACGGGGCGTAGGTGTTGTACGAGCGCTCGTGCGGCGCGACGAAGGCGCTCGCGTCCTCGCCGCCGCCCGGTGCCGCGCCGCCGCGCGAGCGGAAGTCGGCGCCGGCGCAGAAGCTCTTGCCGCGCCCCGTCACGATCACGCAGCGCACCCCCGCGTCGGCCTTCGCGCGCGCGACCGCGTCGGCGAGGCCGGCGAGCACGTCGGGCGTCATCGAGTTGCGGTTCTCGGGGCGGTTCAGCGTGATCTCGGCGACCGCGTCGCTCACTTCGTACAGCACCGCCGGTTCGATCGTCGTCACGTCACGCGCCTCGCTCGTTGGGGAGATTCACGAGCTGCCGCGCCATCACGATGCGCTGGATCTGGCCCGTGCCCTCCACGATGTCCATCGCCTTCACGTCGCGGAACAGCTTCTCGATCAGGTGATCGCCGCGGCCGCCGACCGCCCCTAACAGCTCCATGCCGAGGCTCGCCGCCTCGTAGGCGACCGCCGGCGCGAGCGCCTTGCACATCGAGGCCTCGAGCTGATTCGGGCGCTCGTGATCCGCGAGCCACACCGCCTTGAGGCAGAGCAGGCGCGCCATGCGCAGCTTGCGCGTGATGCGCTCCAGGCGATCGCGCACGCGCACGTCGTGCAGGCGGTCGTGCTCGCGCGCGAACGCGAGCGCTTCGTCCAGCGCGGCGCGGCCGATGCCGATCGCATTGGCGGCAATCGAGGGTCGGATCGCGTTGAAGGTCTTCATCGCGCCCTTGAAGCCCGCGCGCGCGGCGTACTGCGCCTCGCCCCCCAACAAGTTCTCCGCGGGCACGCGGCAGTCCTGCATCGTGAATGAAGTCGACTCGTAGCCCTTGATGCCCATCTTCTTTTCGATCTTGAAGTTGCCGAGCCCCGGCGTGCCCTTCTCGAGCACGAACGCACGATGGCCCGCGCGGCCCTGCGAAGCGTCGACGGTGGCCCACACCAGGATCCAGTCCGCGCGGCTCGCGTTGCCGCTGAACGACTTCTCGCCGTTCAGTATCCAGTGCGCGCCGTCGCGCACGCAGGTCGACTGGATCGCGGCGACGTCCGAGCCCGCACCCGGCTCCGTCATCGCGAAGGCGCCCCAGCGCGGCTTCTCGGGCTCGACGAAGGGTCCGAGGAAGCGGCGCTTCTGATCCTCGGTGCCCATCGAGAGGATGGTGGGCTCGCTCATCCCCGGCCCCGGCGTCGCCGTCGCCACCCCGCGATCCCAGTACGCCTGCTCCTCCGCGACGTGAATCATCGCCCGCGCATTGCCGGGCCCGCTGCGCTTCTCCGCGGGCGCCTGCTTCGCGGCGACTTCGGGCGGCAGCCAGCGCGTTCGGCCGAGGCCCGCCTTCAGTAACAACTTGAAGTAGTCGTGGTCCGGCGGAACCGGGCGTCCGAGCCGGTCGGCTTCGATGCCGAGCGGCCGAATGTGCGTCGCGCCGAGCTGGCGCACGCGCGCGAGGCGTTCCGCTGCTTCCTTGTCGATCGTGAAGTCCATCAGCGCTCCCCCGAGCTCAGCTGCAGCGGCGGCTCGCTGGCACAGACGTGGTCGCCCGCTTCCTGCCGCGCGACATCGAACCCGCCCAACAAGAGTCCGAGCGCGCGCGCTTCGCGCATGTACTTCTCCTGCGGGTAGTCCTGCATGAAGCCGTGGCCTCCGAGGATCTGGATCCCGTTCGGGCCTACGAAGGTGGAGGCTTCGATCGCCTCGGCGAACGCCGCCGCCGCGAGCGACTCGGCAGGCATCCCCTGATCGAGGTGCCATGCGGCTTCCAGTAACAACTCGCGCGCGCCATCGACGGCCGTGCGCATGTCGGCGATCAGGAACGCGAGCGCCTGGTGGTGCGCGATGGGGCGCCCGAAGGCGACGCGCTGCATCGCGTACTCGCGCGAGGCCTCGGCCGCCTGCCGCAGCACGCCCACGAGCAGCGAGGCGGCGTAGATGCGCGCGTGCGCGAGCGCCTCGCCCACCGCCTCGCCATCGAGCCAGCGCGCGACGATGGGCGCGTCGACGTGCAGCTCACTCGCCCCGGCCGCACGCAACCCGGCGCCGCGCAGCGGCTTCGCGGTGATTCCTTCGCGCGCGACGACGATCTCGTCCTCGCTCATGTAGACGAGCAAATCCGCTCGCTCGGCGGGCACCCACGGCGCGAAGCCGCGCAGACGATCCCCGCGCGCTTCGAGCCGTGCGTCGTGGGCCGTAACGAGCAGGGAGCGGGCGCCGGGGCGCGCGAGCAGCGGAAGGGCGTGCTCGCGCAGCGCGTCCTCGCCGCCAGCTTCGAGCAGGGGATAGAGCGCGGCGCCGAGGGGATCGAGCGCGAGCGCGGCGCCGGGGTCCGCGGCGCCGAGCTCCTCGTTCACGAGCGCGCGTGCGACGGCGCCGAGCTCCGCGCCATCGAGCGCGACGGGCAACTCCAGCGTCGCGAGCCCGAGCTCCGCGTAACGCGCGGCCACCTCCGCCGATATGCGACGCGCGCCTTCGGCCTCGCGCACGTGCGGCGCCAGCTGCGCGCGCGCGAAATCGCGCGTGGTCGCGACGATCAGCTCCAGCTCTTCGGGAATGCTCCAGTCGAACATGCGGTGCTCCGTGGTCGGCACGGTACATCGAGCGGAGGCTCGATCGGGCGCGATGCTCGGCGGATGCAGCGGGCGGCTATCGCCGCCGCTGATCCGCTTCTCGTCGCGAGGAGTTGGGTGCGCTCGTTCGGTCGCGGGTGCGCCATGCTGTCTCGCGCCCGGAGGTGCCGCGGCGATGCAGCCGGACGTGTTCACGCCCGAGTTCCACGAGGATCCGTATCCCACCTACGCGTGGCTGCGCGAGCACGCGCCGGCCTACCGCGAGCCCCGTTACGGGAACGTCGTGGTGACGCGCTTCGCGGACGCGCTGGACGTGCTGCGCGATCACGCGACGTTCAGCAACGCGCGCAGCCAGAACGTCGCGGGGCCGATGCCGCCCTCGCCGACCGTCGCGACGACCGACCCACCGCTTCACGATCAGCTGCGCGCGCTGGTGAGCCGCGCGTTCACGCCGCGGCGCGTGGCGGAGCTCGAGCCGCGCATTCGCGCGCTCGTGCGCGAGCTGCTGGACGCATTGCCGGGCCGCGCGTTCGACGCGGTGCCGCGCATCGCGGTGCCGGTGCCGGTGACGGTGATCGCCGAGATGTTAGGGGTGGAGCCCGAGCGCGGCGCCGACTTCCGGCGCTGGTCGGACGCGCTCGTCGGCCTGATGGAGAAGCCGCCGTCGCCGACGCTGATCGCCGCCGCGCTCGAGATGATCTCGTACTTCCGCGACGAGGTGATCCCGCGCCGCCGCGCCGAGCCGCGCGACGACCTGATCAGCGCGCTGCTCGCGGCCGAGATCGAGGGGCGAAAGCTCACGCAGCAGGAGATCGAGTCGTTCTGCTTGTTGTTACTGGTCGCGGGCAACGAGACGACGACGAACCTGATCGGCAACCAGCTGCGCGTGCTCTCGCAGCGGCCCGCGCTCTGGAAGCAGCTGCGCGACGACCCGAGCCTCGTGCCGCGAGCGCTCGAGGAGACGCTGCGCTGGGACAGCCCCGTGCAGAACCTCGCGCGCGACTGCACCCGCGAGATCGAGCTTCACGGCGTGCGCCTCGCACCGGGCGACCGCGTGATCGTCTCGTTCGCCGCAGCGAACCGCGACGAGCGCGAGTTCGAGGCCGCCGACGAGTACCGCCTCGGCCGCGACAATGCGCGCCACCTCGCGTTCGGTTTCGGCCTGCACTTCTGCCTCGGCGCGGGCCTCGCGCGCCTCGAAGCGCGCTGCGTGCTGGAGGGAATGCTCGCGCGCTTCCGCGAGCTCGGACCGGGCGATGCGCCCGCACGCCGCACGCACAGCACCGTGATCCGCGGCTTCGAGTCGCTGCCGCTGGTGGGCGCGTAGCGGCACAGTTGATTTGAGCACTTCGAGGGGTCAGAGCTCGCACTCGGGGGCGCTCAGTCGCACGTCCCTTCGCCCGCGGCCCAAGCCAGCGCGCCTTCGAGCAGCGCGGTGTGCTCCTTCGTCGCGTAGGCGGCGGCGGTGTGCCCGAGCGCGGAGTAGAAGCTGCGCCCGCGGCCGATGCAATGTGACCACACGACGGGGTGGTCGCCCATCGCGATGCTGCTGAACAGCTCGCGCGGCGAGTAGCTGCTCTCGTCGAGCGTGGCGAGCACGCGCACTCGCCCGCGCGGGCTCGCGGCGAAGCTGTACCACTCGTCGTGCGCGGTGAAGCGCGCCGGCAACGTGCTCATCGCGGGATGCGCAGCGTCTTCCACGACGACGGTGGCGTCTTGCAGCTGCGGGAACACGGGGTGCCCGATGAAGCGCGCCCCGATCAGCGTGTCCTTGTACCAGTCCCAGTACTCGTACCGCGTACCCGCCGCCCCGTGTACGCCGACGAAGCCGCCGCCGCGCTCGACGAACTGCACGAACGCGGTCTTCTGCGCTAGGTCCCAGTTGTCGCCCGTGGTGTTGTTGCCGAGGACGACGTCGAAGTGCGCGAGCAACTCGTCCGAGAACACCGCGCCGTTCTCGGTCGCGAACACGCGCCAGCCGCGACGCGCGGCGATCTCGCGCACGGAACGCTCGCAAGCGGGAATCGCCTCTGCATGGCGGAAGCCGCTCGTCTTCGAGAAGAGCAGGATGCGCACGTCGCCGGGCGAGCGCGGCCCAAACAGCTCGGGGGCAAGCTGCGGCGCGACGGTGTCGTACACAGGCGGCACGCCACCGCGTGCAGCGCGGATGCTCGGCCAGATGCGCCACGCCGCGAAGGCAAGGAAGGCGAGCACGAGGAGCACCGCGAGTCCGAGTGCGCGCTTCACTTCGCCTCCAAAGCAGAACCGGCGGCGGAGTCGCCTCCGCCGCCGGCTGTCAGGGAGTCAACGCTGACTAGATGTCGAGCGTGATGTCGATGCCCCACGTGGCGCCTTCGCCGAACGCGGCGCCGGCAAAGCCGAGCGCGCCGAAGTCGATGCCCGAGAGCATGTAGTCCTCGTCCAAGATGTTCTTGCCGAACACCGAGGCGCGGATCTTCGCCCTGTCGTTGAGCGGGATCTCCGACACCGTGAAACGCACGTCGGTCAGCCAGTAGCTGCCATCGCGCAGCAGGTCGCGGAACGCGGTGACCACGGGCCGGTTGTTCGACCGCTCGTCGTCGAGCGGGCTCCAGATGCGCGAACCGGTGTAGTGCGCGTCGACGCGCGCAGTCAGCACGAATCCGACCGAGCCGATCGGGGCCGTTTCGTACATAGCGCCGAGCGAGGTGGTGATCTTCGGCTGGTAACCGAAGCCCGCCTCGTGCGCGAGGTCGACGGTCGCCCGCGTCACCGAGTCGATCACGGGGTACGAGTTGTACCGCGGACTGATCCAGCCGACGTTGCCCGAGAACGTGAGCCCGTCGATCGGGACGAGCTGGAACTCGGCCTCGACGCCCGGGATCTCCGCCTCGCCAGCGTTGATCGTGATCGACGTGGCTCCCCCCGGACCCGCCGCGAACACGTCGGTCTGCCGGTCTCGCGAGACGCTCCAGAAGCCCGTCAGGTTGAGCAGCGCGCGCCGATCGAACCACTCGGACTTGACGCCGAGCTCGACCGACTTCACGCGCTCCTCGTCGAACGGGGCGATCACCGGCAGAGCCGTGCGGAGGTTGTAACCGCCCGCTCGATAGCCCGACGCCGCTCGTAAGTAGACGGTGATGTCGTCGGTGGCCTCGAAGTTGAGCGAGGCCTCCCAGTCGATGCTGTCCCAGTCTTGCGCGCCGCTCGAGACGATCGGCGCCGAGCGGGCGAACGACTTCTCGTCCGCCGAGTAACGAATGCCTGCGGAGGCCGAGAGCCGGTCCTCGAGGAACGGGAGCGTGTAGTTCAAGTTCGCGAAGAGCGCCCAGGAGCGCGCGTCTCCGCGGTAGCGGAATGGGTTCGTGAGCGAGAGCGCCGGCAGGAAGGGGCTGAACGGGTAGAGGTAGCGCTGGAAGTTGTTCTCGTTGAAGTCTTCGGTGAAGTAGTAGAAACCCGCCACGTATTGCAGATCTTCGGTGATCAGGTCGCCGTCGAAGCGCGTCTCGACCGACCATTGATCTTGGTGGCGCTCGTTGGTCGCGTCGAAGAGGTTCGCTTTCGCGACCGGCCCGAGGCAGCCTTGGAACCGGCCACCCGGGCAGTACGCGCCAAAGTAAGGCGCCGGCGGCACGGGCGCGAGGACTGCACTGTTCACGAAAGCGGTCACGGTGCCGAGGGCGTTGCCGTCCAGCTCCGTGCCAACTTCGGTGTTCTCCCACTCGCGATGGCTGACGATGCCCGTGAAGTTCGTGAAGCCGAGATCCCAGCCTACGTTCAGGTTGTGGCCGCGGATCGTGTGCTCAGAAACCCCGTCGAAATCGCCGGACAGGTCGCTGAACGCCTTCGTTCCGGTGCGCCAGGGTCGCCGCCCCATCTTGAGTTTCCCGGTGTTCACGCCGCCGGCGCGGAGTGCGCCCTCGAGCGTGGGCGAGATCGCCACGAGCTGGAAGCCCGGGCCGTGGCCCTCCAGGTTCGAGTAGTCGAACGAGTAGTCGAGCGTGAGCGTCTCGGTCGGCTGGTATCGCAGCGCCACTCGGAACGCGTCGGTGTTCTTCGCGCCGTAGTCGTTGTTCCGCTCGGCGAGCGTGTTGTTGCGGTAGCCGTCCTTCTGCGAGTGGAAGTAGGCGAGCGTCGCCGCGAAGCCCTCGAACATCTCGCCCGTGTTAACGACCGTGCGCGACTCGACCTTGCTCCACGAGCCCGTGCCGAAGCGCTGCGAGAAGCTGAACTCCTCGGTCGGCTTGCGCGAGATGAAGCGCACCGCGCCGCCGGTCGAGTTGCGGCCGTAGAGGGTGCCTTGCGGGCCGCGCAGGACCTCCACGCGCTCGACATCGACGAGGTCCATGATCGCGCCCGTGACGCGCGCGATGTAGACGTCGTCCATGTAGATCGAAACCCCCTGCTCGCGCGTCAGCAGCGGCTCAGCGCCCGCCACGCCGCGGATCGAGAGGGCGAGATTCGCGACGGAGCCGGGCGTCTGCGTGAGGTAGAGGTTCGGCGCCATCGACGAGATGTCCTGCGTGTCGCCGATGCCGAGGCCCTCGAGCGATTCCGCGCTGAACGCCGACACCGCGATGGGCGCGTCCTGCAGGTTCTCGCTCAACTTGCGGGCGGTGATCTCGATTACCTCGATCCCACCGCGCGAATCGCCAGCAGCCTCCGCCGCGGGGGCCGCCTCCTGCGCGAACGCCGGAAGCGCCATCGCGCTCGCCAGCAATGCACATGTAAACGTCTTTCGCTGGAACATGGCGTCGAGTCTCCCAAAGTACCTGCGGCCGGTTGCGCAGACGCCCCAGCGCCTGCGTTCGATGCAGGTTCAACGGATTGGCCGCGGAGCCGCTGGCCCGATACATTTGCGCCCGATTGTTACCCGCGCGTTCCGGGGTTTCAAGACTGCTGTCTCGAAATGTTCCGGCCCGGCTAGGCCTTGGGTCGAGGCGGAATCAGGGCATCGCTCGCCGCGAGCAGCTCCACCCGCTTGCGCAGCACGTCCTTCATCTCAGGGTGGGTGAGGATCCAGAAGCGGTTCTCGCGGATCGCGCGCAGCACGAGGTCCGCCACCTCCGCGGGGTCCATGCCGGCCGCCAGCATCGGCCCCGCTGAGGCATAGAAGCGCCTCTCCGCCGCCGTTTCGGTGTGGACCTGCTTGTCCGCCGGGCGGTTGCGCTCGGATTGCGGGATGCGCGTGTTGATCGGGCCCGGACACAGCACCGAGACGCCGACCTTCGTGTTCACCAGCTCGCGCGCGAGGGTCTCCATGAGCGCGACGACCCCGAACTTCGAGACGTTGTACGGCGCGATCGCCAAGCCGGCGACGAGCCCGGCCGTCGAGGCCGTGCTGAGGATGTGCGCCTCGTCCTGCTTCAGCAGGATGGGGAGGAACGCGCGCACCCCGTAGATCGGCCCCCACAGGTTCACGCCCATCACCCAGTCCCAGTCTTGCTGCGAGAGTTCGTGCGTCGGCCCCGCGGTGACGACCCCGGCGTTGTTGCACACGACGTGCACGGCGCCGAAGCGCTCGACGGCCGCATCGGCGAGGGCGCAGACGCTCGCTTCCCGCGCGACGTCGCACACCCGCGCCAAGACCTGCGTTCCGCTCACAGCGAGCGCCTTCTCGACATCGGCGAGCGGCCCCGCCTCGACGTCCGCGATCACGACGCTCATGCCCTCCGCCGCGAACCGCCGCGCCATCGCGCGCCCGATTCCGCTCGCCGCGCCAGTCACGACCGCCACCCGTTCCCGAAAGCGTTCCATGGCGCCCTCCAGTCCTTCGGCCGCCAATCTATCCCGCGCGACCGGGGTTTTGACGCTCGCCCGGCCCGCTCGCGGCCGCAGCGCCGCAGGGTGCGAGGGCTTGTTGGGCGGTGCCCGAGCTGCGCTCCTCCTAACAGCCCTTCGGGTCGAGCGGCAGGCCGCGCGCTTCGCAGCGCATCGCGGCGGCGGCGAGCTCAGCCGCCCGCACGCGCAGCTCGCGCCACGCGGCGTCGCTTTCGTGGAACGGCGCGCGCTCGAAGCCCCACGTGTCGTGAATGCGCGCGATCGCATGCCAGCGCGCGAGGAACGCATTCGCTTCGCCGCTGCCGAACGCTTCGGCGAGCGCGGCGCGATGCTCTGCCGCGACTCGCGCGGGCGGCGGCTCCCAGCGCGGCGCACCGCGACGAGCCGGTCGTGCGTCTCGCCGCGCGGCGTCGTCCAGCCCTTGCGCGTCGTCTCCGCAAACACGAGGTCGCGCACTTCGCGCTTCTTGCCGCGCAGCACGAGCGCGAGCGAGACGCCCTGCTGGTTCTCCGCGAGCTCCGGCGCCGCAATCCCTAACAGCTCGAACAGCGTCGGCATCACGTCGACCTGCGAAGCGAGCGCCCGATAGCGCCCCGCGTGCGCAGCGCCGGGAACGCGCACGATCAGCGGGATGCGCAGCAGCGCGTCCTCGAGCTTCGCGTCGTAGCCGGTCGACGCGTGGCCGACCCAGCCGTGCTCGAGCAGCTCCTCGCCGTGGTCCGCCGAGATCACGACGAGCGCGCGCTCGAGCACGCCTCGCTCGCGCAGCTGCGCCAGCCACGCCCCGACTCGCGCGTCGGCGCTCGCGACGCACTCGTCGTAGAGCGCGCGCAGCGGCTCGCGGTCGGCGTCGCTCGCCGCGACTGGCCCGCGTGGCGGTATGGGATCTGTGCGCTCGCGTCGCGCAACACGATCGAGAACTGGCTCACCGCGCGCAGGAGCGGCGACTCGAGCGCCATCCCGCGCGTGAACTTCCCTGACAGCTCGGGCGCGGGCTTGTACGGCAGGTGCGTCTCGCGCGTGTGCAGCCACGCGAAGAACGGCTTGTCGCCGCGTGCGAACTCGTCGAGGAGCTGCTCCGTCGGCTTGCCGTCCTGGCCGCGCGTGAAGCCGAGGTCTGAGTACGTCGCGCCGCGCACGGCGTAACCCACGACGTCGTAGCCGCGCGCGGCGAGCACGCGCAGCGGCGACGGAATCCGCGCGTCGTAGAAGCTGAACTGCGTGGTCTGCGCGTGCACCGGCGGCGCCTGGCCGGTGAGCAACGAGACGACTCCGGGGCTCGTGTGCGCCGAGACCGCGTAGAACTGCTCGAACACCGCGGCCTCGCGCGCGAAGGCGTCGAGCTGCGGCGTGGTCTCGCGCGCGTGCCCGTAGAGGCTCATGCGATCCGCGCGCAGCGCGTCGACCGTAATGAGCAGCACGTTCCAGGGAACGCGCGGCTCGTCGGCGCGAGCCGAGAGCGCGAAGGCGAACACGATCAAGAAAAGCGTCGCCCGCATGCACCCCCCACTCGGCCACGTGAAGCGGAACCGCTGCGGCGCCCCGCCGCCAGCGGCATTCGCTCTGCCGGAGGCTTGTAACGTGCTCCGCCGAGGACACCAACGATGCGTTTGAGAGTCATCCAGTGAGCGACCGGCGGCGTCGGCAAGGCGGCGATCGAGGGCATCCTCGCGCACCCGGAGCTCGAGCTCGTCGGTTGCTGGGTGCACAGCGCCGACAAAGACGGCCGCGACGTCGGCGAGATCGTCGGGCGCGCGCCACTCGGCGTACGCGCGACGCGCGATGCGGACACATTGCTCGCGCTGCAGGCCAACTGCGTGCTGTACGCGCCCGTCGCCGCGAACCCCGCCGAGGTGCGGCGCATCCTCGAGTCCGGCAAGAACGTCGTCACGCCGCTCGGCTGGTTCTATCCGTTTGACTCGAAGAGCGTGGCCGAGATGGAAGCGGCGTGTCGCAAAGGCGGCGTCACGCTGCACGGCACCGGCATCCACCACGGCGGTATCACCGAGCGCTTTCCGCTCGCGATCTCCTCGCTCTCGCGCGCGATCACCCACGTGCGCGCGGAGGAATGGAGCGACATCCGCACCTACGGCGCGCCGGCGGTGATCGGCGAGGTGCTGCGGTTCGGGAAGACACCCTAGGAAGCGGGGCGCAGCCCGATGCTGAAGCTGCTCTCGGGCGGCTTTCTGCAATCGATCGACATGCTCGTCGCCGCGCTCGGCTTCGCCGCCGACACGGAGCGGCGGTCGTTTCACGAGATGGCCGTCGCCACCGCTCCGATCGACTCGCCGATCGGCCCGATCGCGCCCGGCCGCGTCGCCGCGCAGCGCTTCACGTAGCAGGCGACGGTGCGCGGCGAAGCAGTTGTTACGGCGCGCGTGAACTGGCTGATGGGCGAGGTGAACCTCGAGCCCACCTGGGGTTTCGGCTCGGAAGGCGAGCGCTTCGAAGTGGAAATCACCGGCGACCCCAGCGTGAAGACCGTGTTCCACGGCCTTCACCCCGAGTCGATCGCGAGCGGTCTCGCGCGCAACCCCGGCATTGTCGCGGCCGCGATGCAGTGCGTGAACGCGATCCCGATCGTGTGCCGCGCGGAGCCGGGCATTCGCACTTACCTCGACCTGCCGAGCTATCACGGCAAGGCAGCGAAGCAGCTCGGGGCGGCGCGACGATCCTCGATCGCTTCCGGCTCACCGACCGCGTCGCAATTGTTACGGGCGCGTGCAAAGGCATCGGCCGCGGCATCGCGCTCGCGTTCGCGGAGGCCGGCGCGCACGTCGTGTGCGCAACGCGCACCCAGGCCGACATCGACGCAACCGCGGAGCAAGTCCGCGCACGCGGGCGCCGCGAGCTCACCGTGAGCTGCGACGTGACGAAGAGCGAGTCGCTCGAGGCGCTGGTCGCGGCGGCGCTCGCAGAGTTCTCGCGCATCGACGTGCTCGTGAACAACGCCGGCGGCACCGGCCCGCGGCCGGCGCTGGGCACGAGCGAGCGCTTCTTCGAAGCCGCGCTGCGCTTCAACGTGACGAGCGCGTTCCTGCTCTCCCGCCTGTGCATCCCGAAGATGATCGAGAGCGCGGGCGGGGGCGCGATCGTGAACATCTCCTCGCGGTCGAGCGACATGGTGCAGACCGGCTTCGTTGCCTACGGCGCCGCAAAAGCCGCGCTCAACATGCTGACGCGCAACCTCGCCGCGGAAGTGGCGCCCAAGGTGCGCGTCAACGCGATCAGCGTCGGCGGCGTCGACACGCAGGCGCTCGCGATGGTGATGGGGAGCGACGCGCTGCGGAAACAGTTCGAGGCGAACACGCCGATGGCGCGGCCCGGCACACCCGAAGACATCGCCGCCGCCGCGCTCTTCCTCGCCTCCGACGCCGCGAGCTGGGTGACGGGCAAGATCTTCCAGATCGACGGCGGCACCGAGTCGCCCGCGATTCGGGTACCGACGCCGCGCCTCTGACCGGCCAATTGGGGCCTGACCCCAAATGGCCTAACAAAGTTTGCGGCCCCCGAGGCTCTCACCTCGGGGGCCGCGTGCCTTGCCGACGGCCGCGCTCAGCGCGCGACCGCGCCTCCTCCGGACTCGGGCGCGATGTCGCGCTCGTGCGCGTAGCGGCGCATGCGCACGCCGGCGCCGCTCGCGCGAATCTTCGAGAGCGCCCGCGCCTCGAGCTGGCGCGCGCGTTCGCGAGAGAGCCCGAGCTTCTCGCCGATCTCCTGCAGCGTGTGCTCCGTCCCGCCGTCGAGCCCGAAGCGCCACACGAGGATGCGGCGCTCGCGCTCGTCGAGAACGTCGAGGCTTTCGCGCGTGAGGCCGAACAGCCGGCCCTCGTCCATCCCCTCGCCCGCCTGCACGGCGTCCGCATCCTCCACCAGATCCTGGAGCGAGCGGCGGCGGCGAGAAGACTCGTCGCCCATCTCGGCGTCGAGGCTCAGCGGCTGGATCTCGAGCGACTGCAGCTCCTGGATCTTCTCGAGCGGCATCTCCATCGCCTCGGCCACTTCCTCCGGCGTCCCTTCGCGCCCGAGCTCCTGGTAGAGCTTGGTGCGTGTCTCGTTCAGCCAGCGCAGTGCGTCGTGGTGATGGCTCGGGATGCGGATCGTGCGCGAATGGTTCTGGATCGAGCGGATCAGCGCCTGCCGGATCCACCACACCGCGTACGTCGAGAACCTGAAGCCGCGCCGCCAGTCGAACTTCTCGACTGCGCGAATCAGGCCCGTGTTCCCTTCCTGGATCAGATCCTGGAAGGCGAGACCCATGCCGCGGAACTCCTTGGCCACCGCGATCACGAGCTTCAGGTTGTGGAACACGAAGCGGTTCTTCGGCGCGATCATCGCCTCGTAGCCCGCGGCCACACGGTCCATGCGCACGTGGAACTCGCGCGCATCGAGCCCGACTGCGGCCTCGACCTCGGCGATCGTCTTGTTGAGCTCGCTCATCGACACGCGCTGGCAGTTCGACGGCGGCGCGCTGCGATGCGCGCGCAAACGCTTACGCGCCTGCTCCGCGCGGCGCAGCCGCGTCTCGAGCTCGACCAGATCGCTGTGGAAGATGCGCAGATTCGAGAACGCGAAGTCCGCCTCGCGCAGCAGCTCGGTCGCCTTCGCGTCGAGCCGCGCGCGCTCCTTCGCCGTCGCGGAGGGCAGCAGCGCCGCGCGTTTCTTCTCCACGCGCTCGAGCGCCGTCATCGCCTCGTCGAGCCGCACGCCGACCTTCGGGTCGCCGGTGCCGAAGCCCTCGGACAGCCGGCGCGTGGCGCGCCCCGTGTCCTTGCGCGCACGCCACTCGGAGATCGCGCGCCGAGCGGTCCACGGGAGCCAGTACATGGTCTCGTGGAAGGCGCGGGTCGCCTCTTGGAACTCGCGCGAGAGCTTCAGCTGCTCCGGGTGCGCGAGGGTCGGAATCGCGGCGATGTCGCCGAAGTACGCCGCCAGCGACTCACGCGCGCCAACGCTGCGGGTCGGAGCCGGCGTGATCGTCGCCGTAGGCGCCGCCGGGGTCGCCTCGGTGTCGGTCGTCGTGTGCTTGTCGTTTTCCAGCATGTGCAACTCGGTAGCCGGTCGGGCGGATCGGGCTCGGTTCGGACCAGTCTTCATTCTCTGTCGTTTCGGGCTTCTTGCGGCGGCGGATGGTGAAAAGTGCCCCCCCGTGAGTGCCCCTAACACCTGAGTGCACCTTGCGGTGCATCTCGTGGCGTTTCCGCCAAATCGAGTCTTTGACGCTGAACCCGCGGGTTCAGTTTCCGTCTCTCGAGGCCGCGTCGGGAATTGATCCAAAGCTGGCGAAGGATCGAGCGCAGCCCCCTACCTAACTGCGCCCGCGCGGAAGGCAACCGGCAACTGCCGGTATCCGCAAAGAAATTCTCCGTACATGCGCTCCGCCTGCTCCCAGCGGACCTCGTACTCGCCCGCGACGGCGAGCAGCTCCTCGAGCAGCACCTGGCCCTCGAGGTTGGCGAGGTTCTCACCCAGGCACTTGTGGATGCCGTGCCCGAACGAGAGCGAACGAGGCGGGCGGCGCACCGGGTCGAACGCGTCGGCCCGGGGGAACTCGGCCTCGTCCCGCGTCGCCGAGGCCCAAAGCAGCAGCACCCCCTGCCCCTCCCGGAGCCGCTGCCCGCCCAGCAGGCGGTCTCGGATCACGCGCCGGCCGAGCAGATTCGTGGGCTGGTCGACGCGCAGGGACTCGGCCCACGCGGCGGGGATCCGGCTGGGGTCCGCGAGCACCCGGCGCCGCGTGTCCGGGTGCCGCGCCAGCAGCGCCGCGGTGTTCGCGACCGCCGCCGGCACCGTCTCGGTCGCCACCACGAGCATCGAGTAGAGGTTCGCGACGATCTCCTCGTCCGTGAGGGCGCGGCCGTCAACGCGCGCCGCGATCCAGGCGCTGAGGTGGTCGTGTCCTGCACTCCGGCGCGCGCGCCGAGCGGCCACGATCTCGCCGAGGCGCTGCGAGACGCGGCCCGCGAACGCGAAATTCTCCGCCCTCGGGCCCGCCTGACCGCGCTCGCGCTGGAAGAAGCCGTCGATCCACACGCGCAGCTGCTCCGCGTCGTGGCGCGCGAGCCCCAACAAGTCCGCGCCGATCCAGATCGCGGCGCGGTTCGCCCACGCGTAGACGTCGAGCTCGCCGCGCTCCGCGTGCGGCGCGAGCAGCTCGCGCGCGACCGCGCGCACGCTCGGCTCGAGCTTCGCGACGGCGCCGCGCCCGTAGCGCGCCGAGATCAGCCCGCGGTGCATGCGGTGCTGGGGCAGGTCCATCGTCATGAACGTGTGCGGCGCCGGATCGCGGCGCAGCACTTGCCCCGGCGCGGTGCCGCCGCGCGCGCTGAAGCACTCCGCATCGAGCGTCGCGGCGTAGACGTCTGCGAAGCGCGCGAGCGCCCAGGTGTCGTACTTCTCGAGATAGTGGACCGGACTCTCGGCGCGCAGCCGTGCGTAGGTTGGATGCGGGTCGCGCATCACCTCATCGCTGTAAGGGTCGTAGGAGACGACCACGAGATCGCCGTGTCAGGCGCCGAGCAGCTCGACCGTATTGCCATCCGGGTCCGCGACCATCGCCATCCGGACGCCCGGCCGCAGTGCGCGCGTCGGTGAGACGATCTTCGCGCCGAAGGCGCGGCACGCCTCGACCGTCTCGTCGAGATTGGTGACGGCGAACGTCACGTACCGAAAGCCCGTCGCGCCGAGGAGTCCGCCGGCGGGCGCGCTTGCGGCGGGCGCCTTCTCGGGCGCCATCAGCTTGAAGAACGCCTCGCCCACTTTGAGGCGATGCAGCACGCCGACTCCCGGAAACGGAATCTCTTCGATTTTCGCGAACCCGAGCGCGCCGGAATAGAAGGCGAGCATCTGCGCGACGTTCGTCGTCACCGTCCCCACGTCGAATGCGGCCTTCGCGAGCTTCGCGGTCATGGCGGCTCCTCCCTCGCGCCTGCGTAGCGCAGCGCGTTGCCGGGCAGCTACGCGCCGCGCGAAGCTGGCGCGCTCGGAGGTGCGCATGCAGAAGATCGGACTCGCGCTCGTCGGCTGCGGAGCGATCGCGGAGTGGCATCGCCTCGCGCTCGCGAGCGTGCCGCAGCTCGAAGTGCGCGCGGTCGTCGACACCGTGCGCGAGCGCGCGGAGGCGATGGCGAAGAAGACCGGCGCCGCCGCGTTCACATCGCTCGAGGCCGCGTTCGCGGCAGGAGGCGTCGAGGCCGCGGACGTGATGGTTCCGCATCACCTCCACGAACGCGTGGCGCTCGAGGTGTTAGGCGCGGGCAAGCACCTCCTACTCGAGAAGCCGATGGCGACGAGCCTCGACGCGTGCGAGCGCATCCTCGCGGCCGCGCGCGCGAGTGGGCGCGTCTTCATGGTGGGCGAGAACGCGCAGTACTGGCCCGACGTGCTCGTGGCGAAGCGGCTGATCGACGAGGGCGCGATCGGCGAGGTTGTTACGGCCCACGTGCATCTCTTCTCGCCCGCGATGCCCGAGTTCCACGGCGACGGCAGCTGGCGGCTCTCGCGCGAGCAGATGGGCGGCGGCGTCGCGCTCGACACGGGCTCGCACTTCATGCGCCCGCTGCGCATGTGGGTCGGCGAGATCGAGGAGGTGGTCGCCGCGATGGAGCGACCTCTCGCGCGCATGGAGGGCGAGTCGCTGTGCCGCGCCCTTTTCCGCTTCCGCAGCGGCGTGGTCGCGAACTTCTGCCTGTTGATCGCGAGCGGCGCGCTCGCGCCGCAGGACACCTTCCGCATCACGGGCACGAAGGGCGAGATCGCGATCGCCGCCGGCGTGCGCCTGTTCGACGGCAGCGACCCGCGCGGCAAGTCCGTGAAGGCCGACCTGCCCGAGGCGATGGCGAACGTGCCCGCGGGCTACATGGCCTCTTACGCCGGCGAGCTGCTCGACTTCGCGCGGGCGATCCGCGAGGGCAAGGCGCTCGACGCCGGCCCCGAGGTGGCAGTGGGCGAGCTGCGCGTCGCCCTCGCGATGGAGCGCTCGGCGCAGACCAAGCGTTGGGAGAGAGTCTGGGATTGAGCGCGAGTCGTTACGGCTGCGCCTCGCGCTTCTCGAGCTCCGGGATCGTCGCGAGCACCGGCGTCGCCACCGCGCCGGCGCCCGGCTGCACGCTGAGCGCATCCTCCGCGACGGGCTCTGCCGGCGCCGGCGTCTCCGGCGCGTGACGCAGGAACGGCACCGCCGCGAAGCGCGCGAGCGCGGAGACGGCCATCACGAGCGTGTAGTTGCCGGCGCTGCCCGCGAAACCGCCGAAAGCCGCAGCGCCCAGCAGCGTGCCGAGCGTCATCGCGGCGGCGTTCGCCGCGTTGTAGAGCGAGAGCACGCTCGCGCGCGAGCGCGCGTCGATGCGCTCGAAGAAGGTGAGCAGCGTGGCGTACTCGTAGGCGCCCCAGGCCGCGCCCGAGAGCACCTGCGCGAGCAGCAGCCACCAGATCTCGTGGGAGACGAGCCACAGCGCAGGCAGCGGTGCGATCGCAACCGAGCTCCAGGCGAGAATGCGCGAGACGCCGATGCGCGATGCGTAGCGCCCTAACAGCTGCAGCACCGCGATGCGCGCCACGAACACGGTGGCAGTGACGATCGTGAACTCGGTGTAGTCGAGGCCGATCGGCCCGAGCATGTAGGGAGTGAAGAAAGGCGCCGCGAGGTAGGTGCCGAGCGTGAGGCCGAGCATCGCGAGCAGGAGGCGCGCTTCGGGGCGGCCGCGCAGGAGGCGCAGCGTGGCGAGCGGCGAGAGGGGCGTGTGCCCCTGCGAGAGGCCCGGCCGCTCGCTCTGCCGCGCGAGCGCGCTCGCGGAGAGAAAGCGCGCGGCCGCGGCGACTGCGAACAGCGCCGCGAAGAGCGGCAGCGCACGCGGCGTTCCGATCGCGCCGTAGAGCACGAGGCTCGCGACGAGCAGCGAGGCGAACAGCGCGACGTTCGCCCAGCGCGTGCGCGCCGCGAAGAAACGCGCGCGGATCTCGAGCGGCACGAGCGTCTCGACCCACGCGTTCCACGCGGGCCCCGTGGCCAGTGAAAATCCCCAATAAGCCGACATCACCGCGAACAGGCCGACTACGCCGAGCGGCGCGCCGAGCGCGGAGGCGACGAGCGGAAGGAAGCACGCGGCCTGCAGCCGCGCGCACGTCACCACCCAGCGGCGATAGCTCTGCGCGTGCACGACGCCGAACGGCGCAGCGAGCTGCGGCAGCGACCCGAGGAACATCGGCAGCGTGGTGACCAGCGCCGCCACCACCGGCCCGAAGCCGAGCGCGAGAGCGAACGCGGGCACGTACGTCTCTCCGACGCCGACCATGATGGAGTAGTACGCACCGTCGGCGGTGATTGCGCGGAGATCGCGCTCTTGGCGTGCGTCGGGCCTCGAAGGTTCAACCATTGGGGCGCGCACAGTACCGGGCGGTCAGGTGGCTCCGCGCGTTCTTCCGTGTTTACTTCGCATCGGCCTCGAAGACTCGGCCGCTGCTGCGCGCTTCGCTTGCGGCCTCGGCCGACCCGCTCGCGAGGAGCGTTCGACTTCGAGGTCGTGCCGACGTTCGTTGCGGCGCGTCAGCGGCGGTGCTCGAGCGCGCGTCGTCTCGCTTCGTGGCTTCAGGCCCGCATTTGGCGTGCATCGCGCTCGTTTGCTGCGCAGAATGCGGCGCATGGATTTTTCTTGGACGGAACAGGCGCGTTTTGCGGTGGCGCTGATTGCGATCGTGGATCCGTTGGCGGCGATTCCGCTATTCTTGGGGCTCACTTCGGGATTCAGCGTGGCGGAGCGGAAGAAGACGGCGCGGGTGACGGCGCTGGCGGTGTTCGGGGTGCTCGCGGGCGCGGCGCTCGCGGGGGAAGCGATTCTCGGCGCGTTCGGGACGAGCCTGCCGGCGTTTCGCGTGGGCGGCGGCGTGGTGTTGTTACTGATGGCGGTGTCGATGCTGAACGCCGAGCCGGATCGCACGCGGCATACGCCCGAGGAAGACCTCGCGTCGACGACCAAGGAGAGCGTCGCGGTGGTGCCGCTCGGCGTGCCGCTGCTCGCGGGGCCCGGCGCGATCAGCGCGGTGATCCTGCAGATGAACAGCGGCGACGGCCCCGCGCACGTCGCGCTCGTGCTCGGCGTGATCGCGCTGCTCGCGCTCGCGTGCTGGCTGGCGCTGCGCAACGCCGAGCGCATCGGGCGCCTCGTCGGCCCGATCGGCATGAACGTCGTGATCCGCCTGTTCGGTCTCGTGCTGGCTGCGATCGGCGTCGAGTTCATCGCCGCCGGGATCAAAGAGCTGTTCCCCGGGCTCGCGTGAGGTCGAAGTGCACGAATCCCTGATGCCTGAGCTCGACTTCGCGCACGCGGATCTGCCGAACCTCCACGCAGTGCTCGACGAGCTCCGCCCGCGCGGTCCTGTGGTGCCGGTGACTTATCACGGTGCGCTGACGTGGTTGATCCTCGGCTACGAGGAGCTCGCCGCCGCGTTTGCGGACGACGAGACGTTCCCGTCGAAGACGATCTACGAGCGCATCGCGATGCCGGTGATGGGCAAGACCATCCAGTGCATGGCTGGCGACGAGCACCGCCGGAATCGCGCGCTCGTCTCACATGCGTTCCGGCCCGCCGTGATTCGGCGCGCAGAGAGCGCGGTGCTGGAGCCGCTCGCGCACGAGCTGATCGATCGCTTCGCCGCGCGCGGGGCGTGCGACCTGATCGCGGATTACACGCGCAAGTACCCGTTCCTCGTGATCACGCGCTTCCTCGGCATTCCGCTCGCCGACGAGGATCGCCTGCTGCACTGGGCGCAGAAGCTGATCGAGTTTCCGTGGGATCCCGATGGCGCGCTCGCCGGCTCGCGCGAGTTCACCGCATATCTGCGCGAGATCGTCGCCGAGCGCCGCGCGGCGCCGCGCGAGGACCTGCTCTCGGAGCTCGCGCACGCGGAGCTGGGCGGCGAGCGGCTCAGCGACGAGGAGATCTTCTCGTTCGTGCGCTTGTTATTCCCGGCGGGCTCCGACACCACGTACAAGAACATGGGCTCGCTATTCGCCCTGGTCCTCGCGCGCCCGGAGATCGCGCGGCTCGCGCGGGAGGACGCCAGCGCGATTCCCGCGATCGTCGACGAGGGCTTGCGCTTCGAGCCGCCCGTCGCGCTGCTGCCGCGCGCCTGCGGCAAGGACGTGCACTGGGCGGGCGCGCACCTGACAGCCGGCGCGCCACTGCTCTACGGGATCGCCGCGGCGAACCGCGACCCCGCGGTGTTCGCCGACCCGCACCGCTTCGATCCATCGCGCAAGGCGAACCGCCACCTCACCTTCGGCCACGGCCTCCACTTCTGCCTCGGCTCGCACCTCGCGCGCCGCGAGCTCGAGGCGTCGCTCGCCGCGCTCGTGCAGCGCCTGCCCGGCCTCGCGCTCGCGGACGCGACGCCGCCGCCGATCGTGGGCGGCGTGATCCGCGGGCCCGGGGCCGTGCGCGTGCGCTGGGATGCGGCACGCAGCTGAACCCCGCCCAGCCGCGGATCGAGCGCCGCGCGCGAGCTGCTCCATCTCCGCCGCGCCGATTGGATCCCCCTCGGGTGCGACAATTCGGCCCGGCCGGAATGTACGCCCTCGCCGTCTTGTCGTTAATTGAACGCGTGTTTAAATTTGCTCCGTGACGTCCCCCTCCCCCACGCCACGCCGCCGCACGCGTCCGCGTCGCGTCGGCCGCCCGCGCGCGAGCGCGCGCAGCGCCGACGTGCGCACAGACCTTCTCGCCGCGGCGCGCGCGACGTTCGCGACGCGCGGCTACGCCGGCGTCTCGCTGCGCGAAGTCGCGAAGACCGCGGGCACGACTGCCGCGATGGTCTCCTACTACTTCGGCGACAAGGACGGCCTCTACGCCGCGCTGCTGCAGGATGCGCTCGCTGACGTGCTCGCGCGCGTGCGCGCCGGGCTCGCGGCGCGCGCCGCTGCGGGCGCGCCGCCCGGCTCACTGCACGTCCTGTTCGAAGTCGCCGCGGAGGCGCTGGGCAGCGTGCCGTGGATTCCGCAGCTCGTCGTGCGCGAAGTGCTGAGCGAGGACGCGCCCTTCCGCGACAGCTTCATCGACGAGTACGCGCGCCCGATGTCGCAGCTGCTGCGCGGCGCGCTGCGCGCCGAGATCGCCGCGGGACGGTTGCGCGCCGACCTCGACGTCGATCTCGCCTTCGCTTCGCTGCTCGGCCTCGCGGCGTTCCCGTTCGTGGCGCGCCCGGTACTCGAGCGCGTGCTCGGTTTCGCCTACGACGACGCCTTCGTCGCGCGCCTTTCGGCCCACACCCAGCGCCTGTTCGTGGAAGGAGCTCGCTCGTGACGCGTGTGTTCACGCTGTTGCTGATCGGGTTGCTCGGAGCCTCGTGCACCGAGGATTCGGAGATCGCCGTGGGCCAGCTCGAGCGCGATCGCATCGAGCTCGTGGCCGAGGCGAACGAGCCGATCGTCGAGATCGCCGTGCGCGAGGGCGATGCGGTCGCGGCGGGAGCGCTCGTCGTGCGCCTCGCGCCGGAGCGCCTCGCCGCGCTGCGCGAGGCCGCGGACGAGCGCGTCGCCAGCGCGGAGGCGCGCGCTGCCGAAGCCGAGCGCGGCCCGCGCGCGGAGCAGATCGCGCAGGCGCGCGCACGGTACGCAGGGGCGCGGGACGCGCTCGCCACCGCCGAGCGCGAGGCGAAGCGCGCACGCGAGCTGCACGCGGGCGGGGTTGCATCGGACGAGCTCGTCGACCAACGCGAGCGTGTCCACGCGCTCGCGCGCGCCGAACGCGATGCGGCAGCCGCCGCGCTCGCGGAGCTGCTCGCCGGCACGCGCAGCGAGCAGGTCGCGCAGGCGCACGCGCGGCGCGACGAGGCGCGCGCTTCCGCGCGCGAGGCCGCGCTGCGCGAGCAGCGCCTCGAAGTCCGCGCGCCGCGTGCGGGCGTCGTGGACGCGCTGCCGTACAAGGTGGGCGAGCGTCCTCCCGCCGGCGCCGTGGTCGCGGTGCTGCTCGCGGACGGCGCGCCCTACGCGCGCGTGCACGTGCCCGCCGCCCTGCGCGCGCGCGTGAAGCCGGGCACGAGCGCGCGGGCTCGCGTCGACGGCTTCGAGACTCCGTTCGAAGCGCGCGTGCGCAGCGTCGCTCAGGACGCCTCGTTCACGCCGTTCTACGCGCTCACGCAGCACGATCGCGGCCGGCTCAGCTATGTCGCCGAGATCGACCTGACCGATGACGCGGCCCGCGATCTCCCGAGCGGCCTCCCGGTCGAGGTGGAGTTCGCACCGTGAGCGGCGAGGTCGTCCTCGAAGCGCGCGCCCTCACGCGGCGCTTCGGCGCGCACACCGCGGTCGACGCGCTCTCGCTCGCGATTCCGCGCGCGCAGATCTACGGCTTTCTCGGCCCCAACGGCTCGGGCAAGACGACCACGATTCGCATGCTGTGCGGCCTGCTCGCGCCGAGCGCCGGCGACGCCACGGTGCTCGGCCTCGCGATCCCGCGCGAAGCGCCGAAGCTGCGTGAGCGCATCGGCTACATGACGCAGAAGTTCTCGCTCTACGAAGATCTGAGCGTCGCCGAGAACCTCGAGTTCCTCGCCGAGATCTACGCGCTCGAGCGCGGCGCAGCGCGCAGGCGCATCGACGAGCTGTGCGCCGAGTACCGCCTCGAAAAGCTGCGCGATCAGCTCGCGGGCACGCTCTCCGGCGGCCAGAGGCAGCGCCTCGCGCTCGCCGGCGCCCTGATCCACCGACCCGACTTGTTATTCCTCGACGAGCCCACCAGCGCCGTGGACCCCGAGAGCCGCCGCGACTTCTGGGAGTCGCTGTTCCGCCTCGTCGACGCCGGCACCACGATCCTCGTCTCGACGCACTACATGGACGAGGCCGAGCGCTGCCACGCGCTCGCGATCCTCGATCGCGGCGTGCTCGTGGCGAACGGCGCGCCGCGCGAGCTGATGGGCGCGCTCGCGGGCTCGGTGGTCGAGATCGAGGGCGAGGCACTGCGCGCCGCGCGCACCGCTCTCGAAGGACTCGCGTTCGTCGTCAGCGTCGCGCAGCTCGGCACGCGGCTGCGCGTGCTCACGGACTGCGCCGAGCCGGCGCGCGAAGTGCAGCGCGCGCTCGCCGCGGCGCACGTCGACGCGACCGCGCGCGCGGCGCTGCCGAGCCTCGAGGACGTGTTCGTCGCCGCGACGCGCGGCCGCGGCGTCGCAGCATGAACTTCTGGCGCCGCACCGCCGCCGTGGCGCGCAAGGAAGTGCGCCAGCTGCGCCGCGATTACTTCACGGCGGGGATGATCGTGGGCCTACCCGCGATCCAGCTGTTGCTGTTCGGTTACGCGATCAACACCGACGTGCGCCACCTGCGCGCGGGCGTCGCCGACGCCGCGAACACGCAGCTCTCGCGCCGTCTCGTCGCCGACGCGGAGGCGAGCCAAGTCGTCGACGTGGTCGCGCAGGTCGAGACGCCGGAGCAGCTCGAGGAGTTGTTACGGGAAGGCGAGATCGCGGTCGGCATCGCGATCCCGCGCGACTTCGAGCGCCGCGCGCGAAGAGAGGGTCGCGCCCCCGCGCAGCTGCTCGTCGACGGCGCGGATCCCGCCTTGCTGATCGCCGCTCGCGGCCTCGCCTCGCTGCCGATCGCCGCGCGCCCCACGCCGCGCGCGGAGCCGACGCCCACCTTCGAGGTGCGCCCGTTCTACAACCCCGAGCGCCGCTCGGCGGTCCAGATCGTGCCCGGCCTGATCGGCGTGATCCTCACGATGACGATGGTGCTGTTCACGTCGGTCGCGATCGTGCGCGAGCGCGAGCGCGGCAATCTCGAGCTGATCATCAACACGCCCGTGCGCACCACCGAGCTGATGCTCGGCAAGATCTCCCCCTACGTCGCGATCGGAATGATCCAGACCACGCTGATCCTGTTGCTGGGGCGCGCTGTCTTCGACGTGCCGATCGCGGGCAGCCTCTTCGACCTCTACGCCGGCTCGCTGATCTTCGTCACCTCGGTCACCGCGCTCGGCCTGCTCTTCTCGACGCTCGTCTCGACGCAGATGCAGGCCTTCCAGCTCACCTTCATGTCCTTCCTGCCGCAGATCCTGATGAGCGGCTTCATGTTCCCCTTCGACGGCATGCCGAAGCCCGCTCGGCTCGTCGCCGAAATCTTTCCGCTCACCCACTTCGTGCGCCTCGTGCGCGGCATCATCCTGCGCGGCGCGAGCCTCGGCGAGGTGCGCGGCGAGCTGTGGCCGCTCGCGCTGTTCTTCGTGGTCACCGTGTCGATCGCGATCGCGCGCTTCCGAAAGCGGCTCGACTAATCGCGACGCGGGTCCGCGAGCCACGGCGCGATGCGGCGCGTCACGGCGCTCAGATCGAAGAACGTCACGAACACGACGGGCATGAACAGGAACTGCACGTTCAGCAGCACCCAGGTCATCGCGTGGAACGTCGCGACGAATGCGACGAAAGCGATGCGTTGCCAGAGCGCCCGGAGCCAGAAGATCACGGGGAAGCCGAGCTCCATCGCGGCGACGCCGAGGCCCGGCAGGATCAGCGTCCACGGATGTGCGGCGAGCCAAAGGCCGAGTTGTGCGCCCGCGCCGACGTCGGACTCGCCGAACCGAAGCGCGCGTTCGAGCGTGAGCTGCCGCAACACTTCCGGCCCGAACCAGGCGAGCCCCGTGCCCCGCAGCTTCGCGAAGCCGCTCCACCAATAGAACGCCGCGATGTAGAGCTGCGAGGCGCGAATCGGCCAGCTCGCCTCCCACTCCGCGAGCGCGCCGCGCGCGCGCCCGGCCAGCGCATCGAGGGAGAACGTCTCGCCCGAACGCGAGAGCGCGAAGAAGAGCAGCACGTGGAACGGGATCAGCTCGCGGTGGTGGACGTCGCCCGCGACGCTGTCGCGAAAGCCTTTCAGCACGACGATCAACGCGAGGGACGCGAGCGCGGCAGCGCGCGTTCTCCAGCCCAAGGCGAACGCGGCGAGGGCGGCCAGGAGCACGACCACGCCGGCCTGTGCGAGCAGCGGCTCGAAGCGGGTGATGCCGAGCGCGTCGAAGTACCAGATCGAATCGATCAGCCGGAAGCGCGCGCCGAACGGGTCGATCTCGAAGAAGCTCGAGAACTGCATCGCGAAGAACGGGATCAGTCCGAGCCCGAGCAGGAACCGCGTCGCTCCGAGCCGCTGCGGCGTGCCGCCGCTGAACACGAAGCGATCGAGCGCGGCGAGGGCCGTCTTCATCGCGCGCTCCCGGCGTTCCACTCGGTCCGCCAGCGCAGCCGCGCCGTCTCGCGCGTGTCGGGCAGGCGCTCCAGCGTCTCGGACGAGAAGTGCATGCGCACGCGCTCGGCGTGAAGCTCGACGATGAAGTCCGGAGCGCCCGGCGCGCGCCCCAGCGTCTCGTTCACGCTCACCAGCAGCGCGCGCTCCCAGTTCTCCACGAAGATGGGCTCGCCCGGCGCAATGCCCAACCACCAGCGGTCGAGCGTCGCGCCGCCGGAGTTCTTGTGCTTGAAGCGCGGCGGAGGGTGGCCCCAGCTGCGTTCGTAGTAGAGCCGCCACATGTTGCGCGGCGCGACGTTCAGGTCCGCGCGCCGCACCCACTCCTCGCCCCCATCCGCGCGCACGGCCCGCCAGCCCTCGCGCTCGAGGCGCTCGCGATCTTTGAGCACGACGCTGCGCCGCTCCGGCGCCTCGGCGGGCTGGATCGCGTACATCGGCGCCCAGGTGAGCCGGAACTCGTCGATGCGAAACGGCACCGCGAGCCACACCACGAGCGCGTGGACGGCGAGCAGCCACGCGACGCTGCGCTTGTTCATTCAGTCCCTCGTGCGGAGCGCCTGCCGAGCACCGGCGCAATGCGGTCGAGCAGGGGCGAAAGATCGAAGAAAACCGCGAACACCACGGGCAGGAATACGAACTTCACCTTCATGAGGACATAGTTCGCGACGTGAAAGAGCGTGACGCCGCCGAGGAACAGCGCGCGCAGCCCGGCGGCGCGCATCCACAGGACGAGGTGGAACCCGAGCTCCATCACGAAGGTCGCGAGCGCGAGCAGGATCAACAACTCGGTCTGGTGCGAGAACCAGAGCGCGAGCGGGTTGCCCTCCGGCTCGCCGTCGGGGCCGATGCCGAAGCGAAACGAACGGTTGAGCAGAAGTACCTGCAGCCGCTCGCCGTCGCGGATCCAGTCCCATCCGGTCATGCGCCACTTCGCGAGGCCGCTCCAGAAGTAGAACGACGCGATGTGCAGCTGCGCGGCCTTGATCGGCCAGCTCGACTCCCACTCCTCGAGCTCGCGGGTTTCCGGGCGACGGCGCGCATCGAGCGAGTCGACATCGCCGCAGCGCGAGAACGCGAACAGGAACAGCACCGCGAACGGCACGAGCTCGCGGTGGTGCACGTCGCCCGCGACGCTGTCGCGCATTCCCTTCAGCAGTGCGATCGCGACGAGGCAGACGACCGCGGAGAGGCGCGTGCGGTAGCCCAGCGCGAACGTGGTGGTCGCAATCAGGAGCGTCGCGAGCGCGAGCGCCGCGAGTGCCGGGTCCAAGCGTTGGATGCCGAGCCACTCGAAGTACCAGATCGGGTGCACGAACCAGAACTTCGGGCCCGTCCAATCGAGCCCTAACAACGTGTAGTACTGCAGCACGTGAAACGGCAGCATCCCGAAGCCGAGCACGATTCGAGTCGCCGCCAATCTCCGCGGCGAGCAACCCGTAAAGAAGAAACGCGCGAGCGCTCTCGCGATCACTCGAAGTCGCCCCGCCACGCGTCGTCCCACCTGAGCACGACCTCGCGCTGTTTGCGTCCGACCAGCTCGAGCGTCTCGCGATCGAAGCGCAGCGTCTCGCGTGATGCAGCCAACGAGACGATGAACTCGGGGTCCTGCGGCGATCGTCCGAGCGTGTGATTGACGCTGCCGATCAGGCGGCGGTCCCAGTTCACCACCCACGTCTTCTCGCCGGGCTCGAGGCCCCACAGCCAGCGGTCGAACGCCCCTGCGTCGGCATTGGCGTGCTTGAAATTCATCGACCCGCTGCCGAATGAGCGCTCGTAGTAGATCCGCCAGAACGAGCGCATCGGAATGTTCAGCCGCGAGATCGGCATCCACTCCTCGGCGCCATCACGCCGCCGCGCCAACCAGCCGCGCTCGCGCAGGAACACCTTGTCCTTGCGGACCATCGCGAGCGTTTCGGTGCCGCGATATCGGTAGACCGAGTACATCGGCGCCCACGTAAGTGGAAACTGGTCGACGCGTGCGATCGCCGCGGCCCAGTTCGCCGCGAAGAATGCGGCCAGCAGAACGCAAACGGCACGGCGCGACACTCGCCTCCCTCCGGCGCGCGCGAAGTTATCGCGCGGAGGTGCGCGGTCGATTCTCGCGCGCCCCGCTGCTAATCGAGGCGCGTCCCCCGAACTCGCGTGGACCTCGATGCCGCATCCGCTCGTTCACATCGGCTTCCACAAGACGGCGACGAAATGGTTCCAGGAAGCCGTCTACCCGCTCGTGAAGAGCCACGTCTACATCCCGCGCGCTCGCGTGCAGGCCGCGCTGCTGGGGCCGAGCGCGTTCCACTTCGACGCGGACGAAGCTCGCGCTTGCCTCGAAATCCCGCCGGGCACCGCGCCGATTCTGTGCGAAGAGAACCTCAGCGGGTACCTGCACAATGGCGGGTTGTTGGGCCTCCTCACCAAGGAAGTCGCGCAGCGCGTTCGCGCCACGCTCCCCGATGCGCACGTCGTAGTCGTCGTGCGCGCGCAGCCCGAAATGGTCGCAGCGTGTTACCAGCAGTACGTGCGCGGTGGCGGCACCTACAGCGCGCAGCGTTACCTCTGGCCGGCGGATTTCGTGCGAGGCGCCTCGGCGCTGGCTTTCAAGGCGCCGCGCTTCAGCTTCGACCACTTCGAGTACGACCGCGTGATCGCTCACTACCAGCAGCTCTTCGGCCCCGAGCGAGTTCACGCCTACGCCTACGAGCAGATCGAACGTGATGCTCGGGAGTTCTTGCGCCTCTACGCCCGCGAGCACGCGCTCGACCTCGACGTGGCGAACGTGCCGCTCGCCAAGCGAAACGCTTCCTACAGCCGGACGGTCAATCAGCTCTCGCGCATCCTCAATCGCTTCACGGCGCGCTCCGTCACGGACAAGCACACCTGGCTGCACGTGCCCTATCTGTATCGCCAACGACGCCGCCTGATCGAAGCCGCCAACGCGACGGGCGTGTTCGGCTCCCGCGCGTCTCCGGACGACTTGTTAGGTGCGCAGACCGTCGCATGGATTCGGCAGCGCTACTGGGAGTAGAACCGCCGGCTCGCGAAGCTCGTGAACTGCGACCTCGCCGACCTCGGCTACCCGCTCGATCCACCGCCGGCGCCCGTGGCGCGACCCGAGCGCGCCGCTTGGCTGCGGTGGACGACGAAGTAGCGCCCTGCGCGGCACCCTCCTCTTGGTGCACGCTCCGCAGCCAGGAGGCCCGCCATGTACACCGACATCCGCACCGAGAAGCGCGGCGCGTGCCATTGGATCGTGCTGAATCGCCCCGACGCGATGAACGCGGTGCGCCCCAAAACCTACGTCGAGCTCACGCACGCCTTCGAGGACGCCGACGCCGATCGCGACACGCGCTTCATCGTGCTCTCCGGCGAAGGTCGAGGCTTCTGCGCCGGCGACGACTTCAACGAGATCTTCCTCAGCGAGGACCAGCACCCCTCGAAGCGCAGCGACGCCACGCTCGCGCGCTACCGCTCGCGCCACGGCGCCGCGACCCCCGTGGTCGGCGCGATTCTCGCGTGCACGAAGCCGACCATCGCCGCGATCAACGGCCCCGCGGTCGGCATGGGCATGGACCTCGCGCTGCTCTGCGACATCCGCATCGCGAGCGAGCGCGCGAAGCTCGGCAGCTACTTCGTGCGCCGCGGCGTGATCGGCAGCATCGGCGGCACGTACCTCCTGCCGCGCATCGTCGGCCTCTCGCGCGCGATGGAGCTGCTGCTCTCGGGCGAGCTCGTCGACGCACACGAAGCGGAGCGGCTCGGCCTGGTCTCGCGCGTCGTGCCCGACAGCGAGCTCGCCGCCGCGGTCGACGCCCTCGCCGAGAAGCTCTCGTGGGGAGCGCCGCTCGCGCAGCGCGCGATCAAGCGCGTGGTGCGCCGCGGCCTCACCGTCGACCCCGATGCGCTCGAGGAGTACGGACGCCTGCTGTCGGACGAGCTGTGGAAGACGGAGGACCACCGCGAGGGCGTGCGGAGCCACGTCGAACGGAGGAAGCCCGCGTTCAGGGAGCGCTGAGGGACTGCGTTCTGCGGAGGGATCGGCGCGGCACGGAGCAGCCTCGTTTCTTTGCACTTCGCTCGCCTCCGCGGACTCCGGCTCGCGGCTTGCGGTTCATATCGAGCCCGCGTTTCGTCGTCAGGGAGTGGTTGCTGGCTACGTGGCGTCGGCCGGCACTTCGGTACCGTGCGCGAACTCCTGGAGGCTTCATGGCGCACGATCTCGTGATTCGGGGCGGGGACATCATCGACGGCACGGGCAAGCCTGCCTTTCGCGGCGACGTCGCCATCGATGGCGACACGATCACCGCGGTCGGCGCGGTCTCCGCACCCGGCAAGCGCGAGATCGACGCGCGCGGGCACGCGGTCACGCCGGGCTTCGTCGACATCCACACGCACCTCGACGCGCAGATCGCGTGGGACCCGCTGCTGACGCCGCTTTCGTGGCACGGCGTGACGAGCGCGTTGTTAGGGAACTGCGGCGTCACCTTCGCGCCGGTGCGGCCGGGCGATGCGGCGACGCTCGCGGGCATGATGGAGACGGTCGAGGACATCCCGCGCCGCGCGATCCTCGAGGGCCTGCCCTGGAACTGGGAAGGCTACGGCGGCTACCTCGACGCGCTGCGCACGACGGCGCCCGCGATCAACGTCGCGGGGCTCGTCGGCCACTGCGCGGTGCGCTTCTACGTGATGGGCGAGCGCGCCGTCGACGAGCAGCCGACCGACGCCGAGATGGATCGCATCGCGGAAGTGGTCGGCGAGTCCGTGCGCCAGGGCGCGGTCGGATTCTCGACCTCGCGCCTGATCGGCCACGTGCTGCCCGACGGCCGCGACGTGCCCGGCACGCACGCGAGCGCCGAAGAGCTCGTGCGCATCGCGCGCGCCGTGAAGCGCGCGGGCGGCGGGCTCATGCAAAACGTGCTCGACCTCTCGGGCAAGTTCGACCACGAGATGGCGCTGATCCGCAAAGAGGCCGAGGCGACTGGCGACCGCGTGCTGTTCAGCGTGACCGCGGGCAACTCCGACGCCTCGGGCAAGCGCCTCAACGCGATCGTCGACGGCATGCGCGCCGACGGCCTCGACGTGAGCTGCGTCGCGATCCCGCGCGGGTCGGGATTTGTTACGGGCCTCGTGAACGAGCTGCCCTGGCGCAGCGGCGCCTGGAAGGAGCTCGCCGCGCGGAGCTTCGCGGAGCGGCTCGCGGCGCTCGACGACGCCGACTTCTGCGCGCGCCTCGTCGCCGATGCGAACGCGGACACGAGCTTCATGGCGAAGGTGCCGACCTTCCATCTCGGCAGTGGCGACACGCCCGACTACGTGTTCCGCATGGAGACCTCGCTCGCGCATCTCGCGAAGCTCGCGGGCGAGACGGAGGCCGAGACGTTCCTGCGCATGCAGCGCGAGACGCGCGGCAAGGCGCTCTTCACGAAGCTCTTCTTCAACCCGAACCTGCGCGCCGTCGAGGACCTGATCTCGGGCGGCCACATCCTGCCGGGCCTCGGCGACGCCGGCGCGCACGTCGGCCAGGTGATGGACTCGGGCTGGTGCTCGTTCGTGCTCGCCCACTGGGTGCGCGAGCGCGGCCTCTTCACGACGGAAGAAGCGGTGCGCCGCATGAGCGCGATGCCAGCGCGCATCATGGGCCTGAAAGATCGCGGCAGGCTCGAAGCGGGCCTCAAGGCCGACGTGAACGTGATCGACCTCGCCCGCGTGAGCGAACGCATGCCCGAATACGTGCGCGACTTCCCGAACGGCGCCGGCCGCTTCGTGCAGCGCGGCCGCGGCTACCGCGCCACGCTGTGCAACGGCGTGCCGATCCTCGAGAATGACGAGCACACGGGGCTACGCGGCGGCGCCGTGATCGGGCGCTGAGGCGTCCGTCACTGCGCCGACCCGGACGACTGCGGTGGCTGCCGCAGTTGCGAGCACGTGCGTGATCGCTGCGTGAGCGGCGCGGACCCGCTGGCCACTCAGCGGCGCCCGTATGACGGCACTCTTCTTGCGACCTCTCCGGCTCGGGAGGGGTCGCCATGCCGCGCTATGCGTACGAGTGGCTTTCGGGACAGGACCTGACGTTCCTGCTCGCCGAGAACGAGAACGCCCCGATGAACGTCGCCGCCGTCGGCGTCTTCGAGGCAGGGCCAATGCGGCGCGACGATGGCGGCCTCCACATGGAGCGCTTTCTCGAGTCGATGCAGGCAATCCTGCACCGCATTCCACGCTACCGGCAGCGCCTCGTGTTCAGCCCGCTCGAAAACCGGCCCGTGTGGGTCGACGACCGCCACTTCGAGCTGCGCTTTCACGCGCGCCACGCGGCGCTACCGAAGCCCGGCTCGCTCGCGCAGCTGAAGGATTTCGCCGCGTGGGTGCTGTCCCGGCAGCTCGATCGCGCGCGGCCGCTGTGGGAGGCGTGGCTCGTCGAGGGTGTCGAGGGCGGCGCTCAGTTCGCGCTGATCACGAAGGTGCATCACTGCATGATCGACGGCGCGGCTGGCTCGGATCTCATCCAAATCATGCTGTCGCCGTCGCCCCGTCCCGACGTCGATGCGCCGGCGCCGTACACACCGCGCCCCACACCCGGCCCGTTCGAGCTCGCGGTCGAAGAGGTGATGCGCGGCGGCGCGCGCATCGCGACCGCCGCGCGAGTACTCGTCGGCACCGCGCGCGATCCCAAAGGAGCGCGCGAACGAACGCAGGTGCGTGCGGCGTCGCTCGCGAAGCTCGCGAGCTACGCGCTGCGGCCGGCGTCGGCGACGCCGCTCAACGGCCCGGTCGGACCCCATCGCCAGCTCGACTGGCTGACGATGCCGCTCGATGACTTGCTCGAGCTGCGCAAGGTGCTCGGGTGCAGCCTCAACGACGTCGTGCTCGCGACGGTGGCGGGCGCGGTGCGGCGATATCTCATGCATCGCCGCGCGGATCCCGCGCTGCTCGACTTCCGCGTGAGCGCGCCGGTGAACATGCGCAAGCCGAGCGAGCGCGGTCGGCTCGGCAATCGCGTCTCGTCGTGGATCGTGCCGCTCCCGATCGCGGAGAAGGATCCCCTGAAGCGCCTCGGCCAGATTCGCGACGAGACCTCGCGCCTCAAGCGCTCCGACGCAGCGGCCGGACTCGACAGCTTGTTCTCTCTGGCCGACTGGCTGCCGCCGCGCGTTCTCGCAAGTGCGGTGGGGCTCGCAGAAGGCCCGGCGAACCTGATCGTGACGAACGTGCCGGGGCCAAACTTCCCGCTGTATCTGTGCGGCGCGAAGCTGCTCGGGATGTATCCCCTCGTTCCCTTGCTACCGCGTACGGGCCTCGGCATCGCGCTCTTCAGCTACGACGGCCGGCTCTGCTGGGGCTTCGCCGTCGACCGCGACCTGGTGCCCGACGTCGCCGCGTTCGTTCGTTCGGTGCGCGATGCCTTCGAGGAGCTGCGAACGGCCGCGGTGTCGCACGTGTTCCGTAAGCCCGTCGTGGGCGCGGCGCCTCGCGCCGAAGCGCCGGCGCCGCACGCGGGCGATGCGGTCGTGCCGCTTCGCGCTTCGCGTTCCCGGACGAGCGACGAGGACATCGCGCAACGCTGAGCGCGTCAGGCGGCGTCCTGGCTCGGCGGAGTCGCGCGACGCGCTCCGCGAGCGAAGTCGAACACGGGGCGAGGGGCAGGCGCGCAGCGCGCTGCAGTCAGGGCCTCGCTCGCGGAGATCGCGTCTCGCGCGGCGTCGCTGAGGGGTTCGCTCGTACTGAACGAGAGCTGACAGAGGCCGAAGTCCACGACGAAGTCACGCAGCCCTGCCTCTGTATCGATTTCCCGGCAGCCGGCGCGTGATCGACCTGCTTTGCGAGGAGCGAAAGGGTCGTGGGCTCGTCGGCATCGAGTTGAAGCACGGCCCCGCAGATCGGGGCTTGCCGGCGCAGATGATCGACTACATGACCGAGCTGGAACGGCTCGCGAAACGGGAACGCCGACCAACGTTTCGAGGCATCGTCATCACCGGACAACCCGACATTCGCCTGAAGCGCCTACTCGAGACCGCTGCCGCTCCTCGCGGCTGGAGAGTCGATTGGCACGTCTACCAGGCGTCGATCGCGTTGCGCGGTTTGGGCGAAGACGCCGTCGCGGTGCTCCGCTGACCTCGACCCTGCATGACGTCGGCACGTAACCCGTTGAATCCACTGGAGGCGCCGCCCGGATTCGAACCGGGGATCGGGGTTTTGCAGACCCATGCCTTACCACTTGGCTACGGCGCCGTTCCGTGAGCGGCGCTTGCGCGGCCGACCAGCGGGCGGCGGAAGATGGCGGAGGGGCGCGCGCGCGTCGACGCGAATCTCGCTGCGTGAGGGCGGCCCGCGCGTACACGAAACCCGCGGCGGGCGCGTCGACTGCTCGCGCGCTCCACCGCGGGCCCTCGCGCTCCATGACTCGACCCGGTTTCGCGCGCTGGCGCTTCGCGGCGCGAAGCGGAAGCAGCGCCTTTGGGAGTCAGAGCGAGAGGCGAATTCTTAGTCGTTTACTTCGTGGTCGTGAATCTGGTTGTGGTGCGGGTGCACGTAGCGGCTCCCGATCCACAGCGTGGCGAGGCCCCCGAGCGCAACGAGCACGATCGGCCCGAGCACGAAGACCATGGCGATCACGGCGACGGCTGCAGCGTCCATGGGCGGACTCCCGAGAGGCCGCCGGCGCAGTCGGTGCAACGCGCACCGGTGCGAGCCGGCGGCACGCCGCGCACGCTCGAGGCGGCGCGGCGGGTTCGGGCGCGGTCTACGCGCCCGGCTAGTGGCCCGGCGGAGTCTCCTCCATCACGTCTCCTCCCGATTGAGGCCGGTCGGTCGCGATTGCGGGGCGGGCAGCAGCGCGATTCCAGCATCGAAGCGAGCGGTCGATCGGCGGCTGAATCCACCTTACTCATCGATCGCGGAACGGGAAGTGTTTTTTGGGGGCGGCCCGACGATTCGTGCCAGGCGCCGATCGTCGGTCGCGCAAGCCTCGGCGCCCTCCTAGCGTGCCGACGATGCAGTGGGCGCTCGTGTTCGGCTTCGGCGGCCTCGGGGCGGTGATGCGCGTCGCAATCGGCGCGGCGATCGGTGCTCGCGCGTTTCCGTGGGCAACTCTGCTCGTGAACTTCGCGGGCTGCCTAGCGATCGGCGTGCTGCACGAGTGGCTCGCGGCGCGCGCCGCCGCGCCTCCGCTGTGGCGGCCCGCACTGATCGGTGGCCTGCTCGGCGGCTTCACCACGTTCTCCGCGTTCGGTCTCGAGACGTGGCAGCTGCTTCAGTCCGGCCGGCCCGCCGCCGCTGTCTTGTACGTGCTCGCGAGCAGCGTGCTCGGCGTCGCGGCAGTCGCAGCGGGCATCGCGATCACCCGCCACGCGACGTAAGCGCGCTCACTTCTCAGGAGATGCCCGTGACGATCTCGTTCGACCCGCTGCGCGACATCGCGAGCGCCGACGCTGATTCGCGCGCGCATCAACCCGTTCCTGTTCCGCAAGAACCCGAGCCTGATCGCGACCGACGGGCCGAAGCACGATGCGCTGCGCGCGATCGTGAACCGCGGCTTCTCGCCGCGCCGCATCACGCTGTGGGAGGCGCGTGCGAAAGAGGTCGTGGCGGAGTGCGTCGCGAAGCTCGATCGCGGCGAGCGCTTCGACCTCGTGGAGGATCTCTCGGTGCCGCTGCCGGTCACCGTGATCGCCGAGATGTTGGGGGTCGAGCCCGAGCGCCAGCGCGACTTCAAGCGCTGGTCGGACGCGATCATCTCGGGCGCAACCGGCGCACATCGCGCCAACCCCTTCAGGCCCGAGCTGATGCAGGCCTTCTACGACCTGCTCACGTACCTCTCGGACATCGCGCGCGCGCGGCAACGTGCGCCGCAGAACGACCTGATCAGCGCGATCGTCTCGCGCGGCGAAGGCGACGCGCTGAGTCCGCAGGACGCGATGATGTTCGTGGTACTGCTGCTCGTCGCGGGCAACGAGACGACGACGAACCTGATCGGCAACGCGGTGAGCGCGCTGCTCGATCACCCGGATCAGCTCGCGCAGCTCGCCGCGAATCCGGCGCTGATTCCCGACGCGATCGAAGAAGCGGTGCGCTTCGACACGCCCGTGCAGGCGGTGTTTCGCACCGCGACGGCCGACACCGAGATCGCGGGCACGCGCATCGCGAGAGGCGAGGTCGTCGCCGTGCTGCTCGGCTCCGCGAATCGCGACGAGCGGCGCTTCCCCGGCGGCGAGCGCTTCGACATCGCGCGCAGACCGCAGGGCCACCTCGCGTTCGGCTTCGGCAAGCACTTCTGCCTCGGCGCCTCGCTCGCGCGGCTCGAAGCGCGCATCGCGCTCGAAGCGCTCGTGCCGCGCCTCGTCGCGCTGCGCAAGCGCGAGGCGCGGCCGCCGATCATCGAGTCGTTCATCGTGCGCGGGCCGCAGCGGCTCGAGCTCGAGAGGGCGCCGCGCGCCGCGTGAAGCGCGACCTCGTCTCGGAGTAGCCTGCGCGCTCGCAAGGAGTCGCGCATGCCTGCACCGCTTTCCGGAATCCGCGTCGTCGAGCTCGCGAGCTTCGTGGCCGCACCGGCGGCCGGGGCGCTGATGGCCGACCTCGGCGCCGAAGTCGTCAAGGTCGAAGTGCCGTGGGGCGAGATCTACCGCCACAGCATTCCGAAGCACGCGGGCTTCGACAGCGACTTCCCCCTCGCGCCGCACTTCCAGATGGACAACCGCGGCAAGCGCTCCGTCGCGCTCGACCTCGCGCTACCGGAGGCGGTCGCCGCGCTGCAGAAGCTCGTCGCGCGCACCGACGTGTTCCTCACGAACATGCTGCCCGAGCGACTCGCGCGGCTCGGCCTCGACCCCGAGTTGTTACGGAAGCAGCGCCCGGAGCTGATCGTCGCGCGCCTCTCCGGCTACGGACCGAAAGGCCCCGAAGCGAACTCGCCCGCCTTCGACTACTCGACTTATTGGGCGCGCACCGGCTTCATGGACATGCTGCACGAGCCCGATGCGCCGCCCGCCTTCCAGCGCCCCGGCATGGGCGATCACTCCGCCTCTCTCGCCCTCGTCGTCGGCGTGCTCTCCGCGCTGCGCCAGCGCGAAGCCGGCGCGCCGGGCCAGATCATCGACGTCGCGCTCCAGCACATCGGCTTCTACATCGTCGGCAACGACGCCGCGATGACGCTCGCCACCGGCCAAACGCCGCCGCGCCACGATCGACGCGCGGCGCGCAATCCGCTCTGGAACCACTACGAGACGCAGGACGAGCGCTGGCTGTTCCTCGTGATGGTCGAGTCCGACCGCTACTGGCCCGCCTTCGCGCGCGCGCTGGAGATCGACGAGAACGATCCGCGCTTCAGCAACGCCGTCGCGCGCTTCCGTAACAACACCGCGCTGATCCAGCTGCTCGACGCGCGCTTCGCGGCGAGGCCGCTCGAAGCCTGGAAGGCGCACCTCGCGAAGCACCGCCTGATCTGGGCGCCCGTGCTCACGCTCGCCGAAGCCGTCAACGAAGAGCAAGCCATCGCCGCCGGCAGCTTCCCCACCGTGAAGCACCCGGTCGCCGGCGACTTCCGCACGATCGCCCCGCCCCTCCAGATGAGCGGCCACGCGCTCCACGGCACGACGCCCGCGCCCGCCCTCTCCGCCGACACCGAAGCCGTGCTGCGCGAGTCCGGAGTCAGCGCGGAAGAAATCGCCCTGCTCGTCGCCGCCGCCGAATCCGCGACGAGCTGAGCCTCAGCCGAGCTCGGGCACCGAAACGCGCCGCCCCCCAGTAACAACCGAATGGCCCGCGCCGTCGGGCTCGATCGCCGCAAGCAGCTCCGCCTGCGCCCCCGGCATGAAGCGCGCGAGCAGCCCCTCCGGCACGAGGGCGCGCTTCACGCGACACAGCAGCGCCCCATCCCGCGGCGACACGTGCAAGCTCGCAACCTCGAGCACGTCGCGCGTGCCATCCGACAGCGCGACCTCGCCACGCGCGAGATCGACCTCCCGCACGAAGAACCCCGCCTCCTCCACGACGATCTCGCCCCGGAAGTGCCTGAGCGTCACCACGAACTTCCGCTCGCTCGCCAGAAACACGACGCTGCGATCGAAGTGCTCCCGAATCCCCCGATGCAAAATCGCCTGCCCCTCATGCGACCACCGCCCATCGTGATGCAACACCAACCCAAACGGCGCGAGCGGCGTCGGTCCAGCTCTCAGAGGCGCGTCATTCATCTCAGCAGCGTGCCAGAAAACGCGCGTCGCTGACTCCGTGACAACTCCAGCCGCCGCAAACCCCAACGCACCGTCGAAGCGCGAAGCGCGCGGGAGGCGCGGCTCAAAGCCGCGCCGATCCGCGCACGCGTCCAAGAAAACCTGACGCAGAGCCGTACTCAGCACGAGCAGCCGGCGCGGGCCGCAGCGGGGGTCGCGGAGCGCGAGCGCAGCTCACGAAGCCGGACCGAGCCCGGCGTGCGGATTCGGCCGGCTGGCAAGGCGCGCGAGCGAAGCCGTAGCAGGGCTACGGCGAGCGAAGCGCAACGCCGCCAGCCGGACGAAGACGCGCGCTGGGCGACGGGAGGGTTCGTGAGCTGCGCTCCGGCCCAGGCGCGAGGCGCGCTCACGCCCCGGTGCATCGCGAGACGGCACGATCAGCGCAGGGCTTCGCCTGACGCGCCCGCGCGGCCGAGCGGAGGCGAGCCCCCGCGGAGGCCCGCGCCGGCTGCGCAGCCACGAACGAGCGGGCCACGCAAAGCAAGAGCGGCGAGTCTTCGACGCCGCGAAGCCCGAAGAACCTCAGTGCCCCGCCTTGTCCGGCAACGCCTCCGGCGTCGCACTTCCATCCCGCGCAATCCGCCACACCCCGAGCAGGTCGTACCGATGCCACAGCACGACCCGATCAAACCCCTTCCGCTCCGGATCCCGATACAACCACTTCTCGTTCCACTTCACGCCGAGCTCCTCGGTCGTGCGCGGATCATTCACACTGCCGAACTGGTCCGTCGGCGCACCGAGCCGCTTCGAAACCTCACCGCGACCGACGATCATCGATCGCACTCCCCGCCGATCATGTTGATGAAGTCGAACGTCGGGATCAGGTCCGCGAGCATCGCCCCGCGCACCATGAGCGGCAGCGGCGCGAGATTGATGAAGCTCGGCGGCCGGCAGCGCACCTTCACCGGCTGCGCGCTGCCGTCGCTCACGAGATAGAACCCGAGCTCGCCGTTCGCGCTCTCGATCGCGAAGTACGCCTCGCCCTTCGGCACGCGCGGCCCCTCGGTCACGCTCTTGAACTGCTGGATCAGCTCTTCCATCGCGTTGAACACGCGGCCCTTCGCGGGCCAGCGCACGCGCGGATCGTCCACGTTCACCGGGCCGGGCCCTAATTGCTCGAGCTTCACGAGGCACTGGTCGACGATGCGGAGGCTCTGGTGCATCTCCTCGACGCACACGAGGTAGCGGTCGTAGTTGTCGCCGACCTCGCCCACCGGCACGTCGAAGTCGATCTGGTCGTACACCAGGTACGGCTCGTCCTTGCGCACGTCGAGCGGCACGCCGACCGAGCGCAGGATCGGGCCGGTGACCGCGTACTTGATGCAGTCCTCCTTCGAGATGACGCCGGTGCCCTTCATGCGGTCGACGAAGATGCGGTTCTGCGTGACGACGTCGTCGAAGTCCTTCAGCAGCTCGCGGATCTTCGCGATCTTCTCGCGCGCGGCGGCCGGGTAGCTCGGCGCCATGTCGTGCTTCACGCCGCCGATGCGGATGTAGTTCGACGTGACGCGCGCGCCGCACAGCATCTCCTGCAGATCCCACGTCAGCTCGCGCGCTTCGATGCCGTAGAGGAACGGCGTCATCGCCTGCAGCTCGAGGCAAGCGGCGCCGGTGCGCGTCAGGTGATCGCCGAGCCGCGACAGCTCGCTCGCGAGCACGCGCAGCCACTGGCAGCGCTCGGGCGTCTCGATCTGCAGCAGCTTCTCCACCGCCATGCAGAAGCCGAGATTGCACAGGATCGCCGAGTTGTAGTTGAGGCGATCGGTGTACGGGATCGCCTGATACCAGGAGCCGCTCTCGCATTCCTTCTCGAACCCGCGGTGCAGGTATCCCACCTGCACGTCGAGGTCGACGACCGTCTCGCCGTCGAGCTCGATCACGAACTTCACGGTGCCATGCGTCGCCGGATGCGACGGCCCCATGTTCAGGATCTGATGCTCGCTGTGCAGATCGCCCCGTTGGTCTTGATCCGCCGGGAGCTCCGCGCGCAGATGAAGGTCCGTCGACATCGCGATTAATTCCTCGGCCCGACGAGCGGCTGGCGCTTCTCTTTGGCGTAGTCCTTGCGCAGCGGGTGGCCCTCGAACTCTTCGTAGAGCAGGATGCGGCGCAGATCGGGGTGGCCCGCAAAGCGAATCCCGTAGAGGTCCCACACCTCGCGCTCCATCCAGTTCGCCGACGGCCACAGCTCGCACAGCGTCGCGATCTCCGGCGACTTCTCGCCGACGCGCGCCTTCACGCGCAGGCGCTTGTTCCGCGGCACGGAATAGAGGTGGTAGACCATCTCGAAACGCGGCTCTTCGCCGAGATAGTCGACCGCCGTGACGTCCGTGAGCATGTCGAACTGGCATTCGCCGTCGTCGCGCAGGAAGCGCATCACGTCGACGAGGCGAGCGGGATCCACGATCGCGGTCGCGTCACCGAGGTTCGCGTGCGTGTTCTTCAGCGCGCTGCCGTGCATCTCGATCAACCGCTTGAGCGCCGCAGAGCCGAAGTCTTCCATCTTTACGACTCTCCGTTCGCCTTCGGCTCACTGCGCGCCGGCTGCACCGCTTCGCGGTGCTGGCCGGCTTGCGCTTCTCGAGCTGCGGTCGGTCGTGACTCGGCGGCGGCTCTCGAGCACGTGCATTCAGCTTTGTCGCTTTTCGGCCGCCGCGTGCTGGCGGTCGTACTCGCTGCGGATGAACTCGAGGCGGCGCTTCAGCATCGGCTCGGGCACGAGCAGCTGCTCTTTCTTGTAGAGCATGTCGGGCCGCGTGAAGGCGCCGAGCTCGACCTCGCGGCTCATCACGATCGCTTCTTCCGGGCACGCCTCTTCGCACAGGCCGCAGAACATGCAGCGCGACATGTCGATGTCGAACTCGAGCGGGTAACGCTCGATGCCCGAGTCGACGAGCTCGCCCGGCACGATCGTGATGCAGTCGGTGGGGCACGCGAACTCGCACAGGCCACACGCGACGCACTTGGGCTTGCCGCTGTCGAGCTGCACCAACACGGGCTGGCCACGGAACGCGTCCGAGAAGTCGAGGCGCTCCTCGGGCCACTGCACGACGAAGGCGGTGCGCTTGCCCGACAGGAAGCCGAACAAGTTCCGGAAGAAGTGCGCGCTCGTGACCCAAAGGCCATTCACGATCATCGGGAAGTAGAGGCGCTCGATGAACGTGAGCTTTTCGGCGCGGCGAACTTTGACGACGCGAGCGGTCATGCGGCGAGGCACGCTAGCGGAGCGATTTTGGCCTCGCTGCCGCTTTTCGCGTGAAAACCGGCGCTTAGGAAGGCTCGCTGCGAGCCGCACGCGCGCGCTCGAGCTCGCGGCGGAGCGAATCGTCGCCCGGCGCGAGCGCCGCGGCGCGTTCGAGGTGCGGAAGCGCGCGCGCAGGCTCACCCGCCTCGCGCCACGCGCGCGCGGTGCGGCGCAGCAGCGGCACGCGCTCCGGTGCGAACGCGAGCGCCGCCTCGTAGGCGAGCGCAGCTTCGCGCGCGTCGCCGAGCGCTGCGTGCGCGAGGCCGAGCGTGAGCTGCGACTGCAAGCCGGCCCCGCCGCTCTCGATCGCGCGGCGCGATTCCGCACGCGCGCCTTCGAACGCGCGCAGCCGAAGCAGCGCCTGCGCGATCGCGAGGTGGTAGCTGCCGCGATCGAGGCCGAACCAGCGCAGCTGCTCCAGCGACGCGCGGGCCGTCGCGAAGTCGCCCGCTCTCATCGCGCGACTCCAGCGGTCGTGCAGCAGCACGCCCGCGAGGTTCGCGATCAGCAGCGCCGCGCACAGCGCCCACGCGGCGCGCCCGAGCCAGCTCGCGCGCGCGGAGCCGAGCGACGCCTCGGGCTGGCTGAAGATCAGCACCTCCGCGATGCGCCCGCGCAGCTTCCAGATCGCGCCGTCGAGCACGAAGTGGTGGAGGTTCGCGAACGCGGCGACGAGCAGGAGCACGCCGGCGTCAGGCGACAGCAGCTCGAAGCCGGGCTGCCACAGCACGAGCAGCGGCAGCGTCCACGGCAGCGCGCCCGCGGCGGCGGACTTCGCCCAAAAGCTCGCGAGGCTGCGCTGTGCGCCCGACTGCTTCGCGTAGTACGCGGTCACCCACAGGTACTGCGCGGCGTGCGAGAGCGCGATCCACATGAAGTAGTGGTTGTTGTTGGCCCAAGCGAGCGCGTCGACGTGCTCGAACCAGCCGTAGTGCAGCGTCAAGTACGGCAGCGTGAACCAGAGCACCTGCGCGGCCCACAGCGCGAGCGCGGGCGCGATCGCGCGCAGCGAAGCGCGGCGCAGCAGCGAGGCGGCGCACAGCGCGAGCGCGATGCACTGGCCCGCGAGCGCGAGCGGCACCGCCCACGCGACCAGGCTCGCGGGAATGCCGAGCGGCGCGAACGCGATGCCCTGTGCTCCGCCGTAGAGGTCCGCGTTGCGCACGCCGACGCCCGCGCCGTGCGCGACGACCGCCACGAGCACGAACGACAGCACGAACGACGTGTACAGCCAGCGCTTCTCGGCGCCCGCGGTCTCGACGCCGCGTCGCCGCAAGAACATCACCGCGAGCCCGTAGTTCTGGCCGGTGTAGTGCCACGGGCTCCACGTGAAGTAGAGCGTGACGAGGAAAGTTCCGAGCGCGGGCGAGAACACCGCGGCGGCGAACAGCGCCACGAGCGCGAGCGTCGCCCAGATCGAGAACAGCGCGTAGGCGCGCCGGTCGCGCGCGTTCTCGTACACGCGCAGCAGCGTCGCGCCGTAGTGCGGAATGCTGACCGCGAGAAAGGCGAGGCTGAACAGCAGCGGCGGCTGCGCGAGGCGCAGCTCGCGGCCGACGAACAGGAGCGCGACGAACAGCGCGGCGTAGGCGAGGCCGCAGCCGAGCAGGAGATCGCTCCAGCGCCCGAACAGCCAGCCGTCGTTCGCGGGTTTCGTCGCGGCCGCCATCAGAGCGTTCTCCGCAGCGCGGCGCGCGCCTGCGCAAGCTCGCGCGCGATTGCGCCGTCGCGCGGGCGCAGCCGACGCGCGGCCTCGAGGTGGGCGACCGCCGCCTGCGCATCGCCCGCCGCCAGCAGACTCGCCGCGGCATTGCGGCGCACCTTCGCGTGGTTCGGCGCGAGCGCGACCGCGTGCTCCCACTGCGTCGCGGCGCTGCGCGCATCGCCCGCTCGCGCGAGCGCCCGCGCGAGCAGCGCGTGTCCGGCGAGCGAAGGCTCGAGCGCGAGGCTCCGCTCGAGCTGCGCCCGCGCGGCGGCGACGTCTCCCTCGGCGAGACGCTCGCGGCCGAGGATGCGCCGCGCCTGCGCGCGGTCGTGCCCGATCCACGCCAGCCGCGCCTCTGCGCGCTCTGCCGCCGCGAGATCGCCGCGCACGAGCGCACGCCGCGAGAGCTCCTCCTGCGCCACCTGCCAGAGCCCCGCGCCGAGCGCGAGCGCGCAGGTCGCCCACACGGCGTTGCGCACGAGCGGCCGCCGCGGCGCGGCGTCTGCCTCGTCGTCCGCGTTCCGGATCAGCACGGCCGCCACGCGCCCGCGCAGCTTCCAGATCGCGCCGTCGAGAATGAAGTGGTGCACGTTCACCGCCGCGGCGACGAGCAGCGCGAGCCCCGCGTCGAGCGAGCGCCAGCCGAGCGCGGCGGGGCCGAGCGCGATCGCGGGGAGCATCCACACCCCCGCGCTCGATGCGAGAGCCTTGCCGTAGAAGGCAAAGAATCCCTGATGACCCGGCGTGTGGCGCGCGGTGAATGCCGTCACCCACAGATATTGGATTGCGTGGCCGGCGGCGATCCAGACGAAGTAGTGCTCGTGGTGCGCCCAGTCGAGCACCTCGAACGGCGTCGCGAGGTCGAACTGACGGACCACTGAAGGCACGACGAACCAGAGCGCCTGCGTCAGCGCGAGGCAGGCTGGCGCCAGCAGCTGCGACGGCGCCGCGCGACCGAGCAAGCCGGTCGCGCTGCGTCCGAGCGCAGCCAGGTAGGCGACGAGCACGAATGGCTGGAGCCACGCATTGAGCGACTCGGGAATCCCGAGCGGGCGCACCGGCAAGCCATACCGCCCGTCCGGCAGCGACGCGCTCGCGCCGCCGGGCACTTCTTGATGGAGCATCAAGAACACGAACACGAAGGAGAGCGCGTAGGAGGCGTAGAGTCAGCGCTTCTCCTCGCCCTCGATCGCGACGCCGGCGCGGCGCAGGAACATCACCGCGAGGCCGTAGTTCTGGCCGGTGTAGTGCCACGGGCTCCACGTGAGGTAGAGCGTCACGAGCCACGCGCCCGCTGCGGCGTTCAGCGTGCCTGCGAGGAACCACGCGGCGACCGCGAGCGTCGCCCAGAGCGAGAACAGCGCGTAGCTGCGGCGGTCGCGCGAGCGCTCGTAGACGCGCAGCAGCGTGGCGCCGTAGTGAGGCATCGACGCGAACGTGAGGAGCAGCGGGAAGAGCAGCGCGGGCTGAGCCGCACGCACTTCGGGACCCGCCGCGAGAAGCAGCGCGAACGCGAGCGTGTAGAGCGCGCCGCAGCCGAACAGCAGATCGCGCCAGCGGCCGAACAGCCACGGCGTAGGCGCGCTCGTCGCCGCGCTGCTCATGGAGCCCCCGCGCCGGGGCCGATCAGGCGTGCGAGCCGATCGCGCTCGCTGCGCACCTCGGCGTCGTCCGGCGCGAGCGCGAGCGCGCGGTCGAAGTGCGGCAGCGCGCGCGGCGCGCGGCCCGCGGCGAGCCACGCGCGCGCCGCCTCGGCGTGCAAGTTCGCGCTCTCGGGTGCGGACTCGATCGCAACCTCGATCGCCTCGGCGGCGCGCGCGAAGTCGCCCTCGGCGAAGGCGAGCTTCGCCAGTAACAACTGCGACGCGAGCGTCGGCGCGAGCGCGTGCGAGCGCTCGGTGTTCGCGCGTGCGGCGGCGAGGTCGCGCGCCGAGAGCTGCGCCTCCGCGAGCGCGAGCCGCGTCGCCGCGTCGTCGCGCCCGAGCTGCGCGAGGCGCGCTTGGCTCGCCTCGGCGCCGGCGATGTCGCCGGCTGCGAGCGCGCCGCGCGAGCGCTCTTCCTCGAGTACGAGCCAGAGCGCAGCCGCGAACAGCGCCGCGCAGGTCGTCCACACGAGCGGCCGCAGCACGAGGCTCGGCCGCTCGCCGTCGGCGCCCTCGCGCGCGGCGCGGATCAGGATCTCGCCGATGCGCCCGCGCAGCTTCCAGATCGCGCCGTCGAGGATGAAGTGGTGGACGTTCACTGCCGACGCGATCAACAGCGCGAGACCCGCGTCCATCGAGCTGACGCCGAGCGCCGCGGGGCCGAACGCGAGCGACGGCAGCGTCCAGATCGCGGCGCCGGAGGCGAGCACCTTCGCTGCATACGGCGCGAAGCCGCTCCACGACTCGCTCTGGCGAGCGTAATAAGTCGTCACCCACAGGTACTGCGCCGAGTGGAACAGCGCGATCCAAGTGACGTAATGGGCGCGCTGGCGCCAGTCGAAGGCTTCGAATCCGAACGACGTGTTCAACATCAGCGCCGCGGCGGGGAGCGCGAACCAGAGCGCCTGCGATGCGGCGAGCAGCGCTGCGGGACCGAGCGCGGCGAGGCTCGGAGCGCTGCGCGCGAGTCCGACCCCGGCACGCACGAGGCACGCCAGCGCGGCGGCGCCGAGCGCGAGCGTGAGCGGCTGCGCGAGCGCGAGAGGAATCCCGAGGCGACCGACGTGCAGCGCGTAGCTCGCGTACTGCACGGGCGCCTCGACCTCGCCGGGCGTCTGCGCGTGCATCGAGACGAACGTGAGCGCGTACGAGAGCGCGAATGCGGCCCACAGCCAGCGCTTGTCCTTGGCGTCCACTGCGACGCCGCGCCGGCCGAGGAACATCACCGCCAGGCCGTAGTTCTGGCCGGTGTAGTGCCACGGGCTCCACGTCAGATAGAGCGTCGCGAGCCAGGTTCCCGCGACCGGCTCGATCAGCGCGAGCGCTAACCACGCTGCGACGGCCGCGGTCGCGCCGTAGGAAAACACGGCGTAGCTGCGGCGGTCGCGCGCGCGCTCGTACACGCGCAGCAGCGTGCCGCCGTAGTGCGGCATGCCGAGCAGCAGCACGCCGAGCGGGAACACGAGCGCCGGCTGCGCGATGCGCAGCCGCTCGCCGCCGAGCATGAACGCGCCGAACGCGAGCAGCGAGAGCGCGCCGCAGCCGAGCAGGAGATCCGGCGCGGGCCCGAACAGCCAGCCGGAGCGCGCGGCAGGCGGAGTCGTGGCGGCGGCGATGGCACCCATCGCGGAGAAAGTGGCCCGAAACCGGCTCGATGTGGCAGGCAGAGTGCCGCGAAACTGCGCGTCAGCGCTGCGCGAGCTGCTCCGCGTGGTACGAGCTGCGCACCAGCGGTCCCGCGGCCACATCCCGGAACCCGAGGGCGCGCGCGAAGTCTGCGAACGCGTCGAACTCGGCGGGGCTCACGTAGCGGTCGACCGGCAAGTGATCGGCAGAAGGCCGCAGGTACTGCCCCATCGTGAGCAGCGAGACGCCGGCGGCGCGCAGGTCCGCGAGCGCCTGGCGAATCTCGTCGTCGCGCTCGCCCATGCCGAGGATCAGGCCCGACTTGGTGGGGATGTCGGGGCGCAGCTCACCGGCACGGCGCAGCACGAACAGCGAGCGCTCGTAGCTCGCCGCCGGGCGCACGCGGCGCTGGAGGCGCGCCACCGTCTCGAGGTTGTGGTTGAGCACGTCGGGGCCCGCATCGAGCACGGCCGCTAGCGCCGCTTCGTCGCCCTGATAATCCGCGATCAGCACCTCGACTCCGGTGCCGGGGCAGCGCCGCCGGATCGCGCGCACCGTCGCGGCCATCTGCGCGGCGCCGCCGTCGGCGAGGTCGTCGCGCGCGACGCAGGTCACGACGGCGAACTTGAGCCCGAGCTGCTCGACCGCTCTGGCGACGCGCGCGGGCTCGAAGGGATCGAGCGCCTCGGGCCGCCCCGTCGCGACGTCGCAAAAGCCGCAGCGCCGCGTGCAGTCGTTGCCGCCGATCATGAACGTGGCGGTGCCGCGCGACCAGCACTCCGAGAGATTCGGGCAGCTCGCCGAGGAACAGACCGTGTGGAGCTTCTCGTCGCGCACGATCTGGTGCACGCGCTCGAGCTCGGGCGTGGTGCGCACGCGCACCTTCAGCCACGGCGGCTTCGCGCCGCGGTCCGTCGGCACGGCGCGATTTTCCTGCGGCCGTGCCACGCGCTGGTCCGGCGGGCGCGTCACGCGAGCGCCCGCTCGAATGCCGCGCCGACGCGCTCGCGCGCGCTCGCGAAGAGCGAGCGCTCCGCCGCGCTGCCGAACTCGCTTGTCAGGGCGAGCTCGCGCGCGACCGAGGTCATCGTGACGCCAGAGAGTCCGCACGGCACGATGTCGCCGAAGCCGGCGAGATCGGGCGTCACGTTGAGCGCGAAGCCGTGGTAGGTGATCCAGCCCTTCAGGCCCACGCCGATCGACGCGATCTTGCGCTGGCCGCGTTCCCTTCGCTCGGCTGCGCCTCGCTGCGCGCGCGACTCCGTCGCGCTTGCGGCCGCCTGCGCGGACCTTGGCGGGATCGAGTCATCCACGAACACGCCGGTCATTCCTTCGACGCGCTTCGCCGGCACGCCCAGCTCCGCGAGCGCCTCGATCAAGCACGCCTCGATGCCGCGCAGCCAGAGCGACACGTCCTGCGCGCCGCGCGCCGCGAGGTCCGCGATGACGTAGCCGACGAGCTGCCCGGGGCCGTGCCACGTGACGTCGCCGCCGCGCGCGATCTCGTGCACGGCGACGCCGCGCGCGGCGAGCTCGGCGCGCGGCGTGAGCAAGTTCTCGGGCTTCGCGCTGCGGCCGAGCGTGACGACGGGCGGATGCTCGAGCAGCAGCAGACGATCGGGCCCGCCCGCCCGCCGCGCTTCGACGGCCGCGAGCTGGCGCGCGAGCGCGTCGTCGTACGCGACGGTGCCGAGCCAGCGGGTCTCGAGCGCGAGGGCCATTTCTTGCGAGCTCCGCTCGGCCTCGCCTTGCCGCGCGCGACCTGCACCGGCGGCGCCGTCGCGGGTCGCTTGCGGCTCCTCGAGCCGGATTCGGTCGGGGCTTCTCGGTCGGAAGGTTCTAGAACCCATCTCAGAACTCCTCCCGTCGCCGGGCACGCGTCTTCGTCCGTCTGGCTTCGTTGCGCTTCGCTCGAAGTATCGACGGATACGCCTTCGCTCGCGCGCCTCGCCAGCCGGCCAAATCCGCGCGCCGGGCTCGGTCCGGAATTCTGAGATGGGTTCTAGCGCTTACAGGTCGAACTCCGCCGCCTCGAGCAGCTCGCGCACGCGGTAGAGGAAGCCGTTCGCGGGGGCGCCGTCGACGGCGCGGTGATCGTACGAGAGCGCGAGGTGCATCATCGGGCGGATCACGATCGCGTCCTGGCCCGCGACGCTGCGCACCACCGGGCGCTTCACCATCTCGCCCATGCGCAGGATGCCGACCTGCGGCTGGTTGATGATCGCGAAGCCGTAGAGATTCCCCTTCCGCCCCGGATTCGAGATCGTGAAGGTGCCGCCCTTCAGCTCGTCCGCCGTGAGCTTCTTGCTGCGCGCGCGGCTCGACAGATCCTCGATCGCCGCCGCGAGGCCCGCGAGCGAGAGGCGATCGGCGTTCCGTACCACCGGCACGACGAGGCCTTTGTCGGTCTCGGTGGCGATGCCGATGTGGATGTCGCGCTTCTCGACGATCGCGTCTTCGAGCACCGAAGCGTTCAGCGCGGGGTACTCGCGCAGCGCGCGCACCGCGGCGTGCACGATGAACGGGAGGAACGTGAGGCCGAAGCCGTGCGCCGCCTCGAACGCCTTCTTCTGCGCGTCGCGCACCGCGGCGACGCCGCCCATGTCGATCTCGGCGACGGTGCCGACGTGAGGGCTCGTGCGCTTCGAGTAGACCATGTGGTCCGCGACGAGCTTGCGCAGCGGCGACATCGGGACGACGCGGTCGCCCTCTTGGATCGCGTAGCTGCCGAAGCGCGCCTTCGTGTCCGCGTCTTGCTGCGCGCGCGCAGCTGCGGACTTCTTCGCGGGCGCGGGCGCCTTTGCGGGAGCAGCCGCGGCGGCCACGAGCTCGGGCGGCGGAGGCGCGGCGGCGATGCGATCGATCACGTCGGCCTTCATCACGCGGCCCGAAACGCCGCTGCCGGAAACTCCCGCGAGATCGACGCCCGCGTCCGCGGCCACGCGCTTCGCCATCGGCGTCGCGCGCGGCGCGTCGTCGGCGGGCGCGCTCGGTGCGGGCTTCGCAGCCGGGGCGCTCGCACCCGCGCTCGCGCCTTCCTCGATGCGCGCGATCTCGGCGCCCACGTTCACCACCTCGCCCTCCGAGGCGAGCAGCGCCGTAACAACTCCGGCCGCCGGCGCGGGAATCTCGGCGTCCACCTTGTCGGTGGTGATCTCCACGAGCGGCTGATCGCGCTCGACGCGATCCCCTTCCTTCACGAACCAACGCGCGATGGTGCCGTTGGCGACGCTTTCACCTAGCTCGGGGACGCGGACCGCGATCGCCATGACAGGGCCTCGTTAGAAGTTGATCGCGCGGCCTTCGGCGGCCAGCGCGGATTCGAGAATCGCCTCCGACAGCGTCGGATGCGCGTGGCAGGTCGACGCGACCTCGGCCGTGGTCGACTCGAGCGTCATCGCGAGGCCGATCTCGGCGATCAGGTCCGTCGCGCCGTGGCCGACGATGTGCGCGCCCACGATCTCGCCGTGCTTCGGCTCGGCGAGGATCTTCGCGAAGCCCGCGGTGTGCGCGGCGGCGATCGCTTTGCCCGAAGCCGTGAACGGGAACTTGCCCACGCGCACCTCGCCGTACTTCGCGCGCGCCTGCTCCTCGGTGAGCCCGATCCACGCGACCTGCGGCTGCGCGTAGATGCAGAACGGGATGTGGAAGGCGTGAGCGTGCTTGCGCGCGCCCGCGATCAGCTCGACGGTCTGGATGCCCTGCTCGCTCGCCTTGTGCGCGAGCAGCGCGCCGCCAATCACGTCGCCGATCGCGGAGACGCTCGGCGCGGCGGTGCGGAAGTGCTCGTCGACCTGCACGAAGCCGCGCGCGTCGAGCGTGACGCCCGCGCTCTCGAGCCCGAGATCGCTCGACAGCGCGCGCCGCCCGATCGCGACGAGCACCTGATCGAACGTGAGCTCCTCGCTCGCGCCGTTCTTCGAGACGGTCACGCGAACGCCCGAGCCCTCGATCTTCAGCTGCTCGAACTTCGTGCTCGTGCGCACCGCGATCTTTTTCTTCGCGAACTCGCGCGCCACGGTCGCGGCCACTTCCTTGTCCGCGCCCGGCAGCATCTGGTCCGCCATCTCCACCATCGTGACCTGCGCACCGTACATCGCGTAGACGTACGCGAACTCCATGCCCACCGCGCCCGCTCCGATCACGAGCAGCGTGCCCGGCACGCGCCGCGACTCGAGCGCCTCGCGCGAGGTGAGCACGCGCACGCCGTCGATCGGAATGCTCGGCTGCGCCCACTCGCTAGAGCCCGTCGCGAGCAGCACGTGCTTCGCGTCGATGGCGCGCTCGCCCGCGCCCGTGACGACCACGCGGTTCGCGCCGTCGAGCCGACCGCGCCCGTGTAGCCACTCGATCTTGTTCTTCTTGAACAGCGACGTGACGCCCTTGTTGAGCCGATCTGCCGTCGCGCGCGAGTGATCGATCAGCTTCCCGTAGTCGAGCGTGATGCCGCTCGCGCTCACGCCGAACGTCGCGCCGTGCTGCGTGAGGTTCTCCACCAGCTCCGCGCCGGTGAGGAGCGCCTTCGACGGGATGCAGCCCCAGTTGAGGCACACGCCGCCAAGCCGATCCGCCTCGACGACGGCGACGCGCATGCCGAGCTGCGCGGCGCGGATCGCGGCGACGTAGCCGCCGGGGCCGGCGCCGATCACGGCGAGGTCGAAGCTCGAGCTGCTCACGCGATTTCCTCTCGAAGCGAGACGGATCGGCGTGGCCGTCGCCGCGCTTGATGGCGCGGGCTGCGTTAGGCGACCGGCTTTTCTACCTGGCGCGGCGGCAGCTCGTCGATTTCCTTGTGGCGGCCCTGTGCGTCGACGCGCTCGGCCTGGATTCGCGCCTGCAGCTTGATCACGCCGTCGAGCACCGCTTCGGGCCGCGGCGGGCAGCCGGGCACGTAGATGTCCACGGGGATGATCGTGTCGATGCCCTGCACCACGGCGTAGTTGTTATAAGGGCCACCCGAGCAGGTGCAGGCGCCGAACGCCATCACCCACTTCGGCTCCGCCATCTGGTCGTAGACCTTCTTCAGGATCGGCGCGTTTCGATGTGAAATGGTGCCGACCACCATGAGCAGGTCGGCCTGGCGCGGCGAGAAGCGCGGCAGCGCGGCGCCGAAGCGGTCGATGTCGTAGCGCGGGCCGGCGGCGCTCATGAACTCCATGCCGCAGCACGCCGTCACGAACGGGTAGAGGAACATCGAGTACTTGCGCGCCCAGTTGAGGACGGCGTCGGCGCGCGTGGTGATGAACGAGTCGTTGCCTTGGCGGAGGATCTCGACGAGGTCGTCGGCGCGCTTCAGCGGCGAAACGCGGTCGCCTTGGTCGGTGATCGTCTGCAGCGCCATGGAGTCCTCCCCGAAGGGGCGGCACTATAGCCCCACGTTTTGGGGCGCATAGAGATGGGAACTGCGGATCTGGCGCACTCGACACCCGCGCAGCGGCTTCTCGCGTGGTGCGTGCACGCGCTCACGGCGAGCGGCGCGGCGATGGGCCTGTTCGCGCTGCTCGAAGCGGCGCGCGGCGATCTGCGCGCGAGCGCGCTCTGGATGCTCGCGGCATTCGCGGTCGACTCGGTGGACGGCACGCTCGCGCGCGCCGCGCACGTGCACGAGCGCACGCCCGGCATCGACGGCCGCCGCCTCGACGACGTGGTCGACTACCTCAACTACGTGATCGTGCCGTGCTTCTTCCTCGCGCAGGGCGGCTTCGTCGCATGGGGGTGGACCGCGCTGCCCGCGCTCGCCAGCGCCTACCAGTTCGCGCAGGCCGACGCGAAGACCGACGACCACTTCTTCCTCGGCTTCCCCTCGTACTGGAACTTCGTCGCCATCTACGCCTGGCTGCTCGAGGCCTCGTCGTTCACGACCGCGGCGTGGTTGTTAGGGCTCTCCGCGCTCGTGTTCGTGCCGATCAAGTACCTCTACCCGACGCGCATGACGCGCTTCGCGCGCGCGATGATCTTCGGCGCCGCCGCGTTCACGGCGCTGCTCACACTCGCGTGCGCGACGGGCGATGCCGCGCTGCGCACGAGCGCCGCGTGGATCTCGCTGCTCTACCCCGCCGCGTACGGCGCGCTCTCGCTGTGGCTCGGCGGGCTGCAGCGTGCGAGCCGCGCGTGACCACGGGCGTCCTGCTCGCACAGCTCGGCACGCCCGCGTCGCCCGCGGTGCGCGACGTGCGCCGCTATCTGCGCGAGTTCCTCTCCGACCCGCGCGTGATCGACCTGCCCGCGCCCGCGCGCTGGCTGCTCGTGAACGCCGTCATCGCGCCGTTTCGCGCGCCGAAGTCCGCGCACGCGTATCAGGCGGTGTGGACGCCCGCGGGTTCGCCGCTGCTCGTGCACTCGCGGGGGTTCGCCGAGGCGCTGCAGCGCGAGCTCGGCGACGGCTTCCGCGTCGCGCTCGGCATGCGCTACGGCGCACCGCGCCTCGCAGACGCGCTCGCGGAGCTGTGCGACGCGGGCGTGTCGCGCATCGTCGCGTTTCCGCTCTACCCGCAGGTGGCCGAGTCATCGAGCGGCACCGCGATCGCCGCAATTCGCGACGCCGCGGCGAAGCGCACAAGCGCGCCGCCGCTCGCGTTCGTCCCCGCGTTCTTCGCGCAAGCGGGCTTCATCGCCGCGGTCGCGGAGCAAACCCGCGCCGTGATTGAGCGCGCGCGCTGCGATCACCTCTTGCTCAGTTACCACGGCCTGCCCGAGCGCCACGTGCGCGCCGCGGACCCCACGCGATCGCATTGCCTCGCGAGTGGAACGTGCTGCGACGCACCGCCCGCAAGCGTGCTCGCGAGCTGCTACCGCGCGCAGTGCTTCGCCACCACGCGCGCGATCCGCGCCGCGCTCGCGCTGCCGAGCGAGCGCGTCACCACCTCGTTCCAGTCGCGCCTCGGCCGCGACCCCTGGATCAAGCCCTGGAGCGACGAGGAGCTACCGCGGCTCGCCGCGCGCGGCGTGAAGCGCCTCGCGGTCGCGTGCCCGTCGTTCGTCGCGGACTGCCTCGAGACGCTCGAGGAAGTCGGCATTCGCGCGCGCGAGCAATGGCTCGCGCTCGGCGGCGAGGAGCTCGCGCTGGTGCCGTGCGTGAATGCGGACTCGAGCTGGGTGCGCGCGGCGGCGGAGCTGGTGCGCACGTCCCGATGAACGCGTGCTGCGCGAACGCACGGCTCAGTTCCCTGAGAACTCCGGCTTCCGCTTCGCGAAGAACGCCGTCACCGCTTCGCGGAAGTCGTCGCTCTGCGACGCGAGCAACCACTGGTCCGCGTCCATGTGCATCACCGCGCGATCGAGCGCGCCCGCGACGTGGTTCACGCTGCGCTTGATCATCTGCACGGCCAGCGGCGGCAGCGCCGCGTACTCCTCGGCCCAGCGCTGCGCGGCCGCGTCGAGCTCCGCGCGCGGCACGACCTCGTCGAGGTAACCCCAGCGCTCGAGCGTCGCGGCGTCGAACAGCTTGCCGCTCGCGATCATGCGCTTCGCGCGCGCGGCGCCGACGAGTCGCACGCACAGCGGCACCGCGTTCCACATCAGGTTGATGCCGAGCTTCACCTCGCCGTAGCCGATGCGCGCGTCGTCGGCGCCGACGCGGAAGTCGCACGCGCTCGTGATGCACGCGCCCGCGCCGGTCGCGATGCCTTGCACCGCGCAGATCGTCGGCTGGTGGATCTCCTCGATCGCGTGCATCAGCGCCGCGCCGAGCTCTGCGCCGCGGCGGCGCATCACGAGACTCGGCGGCTTTGCGTTCTTCGCGGGGCGCTGCTGCTGAAGGTCCGCGCCCACCGAGAAGTCGCGCCCCTCCGCGCGAAAGATCACGGCGCGCGTCTCCTCGTCGGCCGCGAACCCGCGCGCGGCATCGATCAGCGCCTGCATCATCGCGGGCGTCACCGCGTTGCGGCGCTCGGCGCGCCGGAGCGTGACGGTCGCGATGCGACCCGCGCGCGCGACCTCGATGACAGGCTCCGTCACGTCTCCCCCGCTGGTCGAACCGAGGTCCCTGCTTCGTTGCGCAACTCCGGTGGGCGTTGGCTCAGCCCAAGAAGCCGAACGCTGCGCCCATCAACGTGAAGCGCACGACGTGGTAGCCCCCGTTGATCAGGAAGAGCGTGAGCGTGCTGCGCTCGAACAGGTAGTTCGTGGCGATCGAAGCGGCGACCCAGAAGAGACCCGCGGAAAAGCCGAAGCCGACCGCGAAGAGCCCGCTGTGCTCGCCTAACAAGCCGAGGAAGATTCCGAACACCACCGCGCTGAGCGCCGCCAGAACTGCGGTGAGGCCGTAGGTCTTCGCGGGGTTGAAGTCCTTGGTGAGCTGCTCCTCGCTGAAGCCGTGCTCGGCCATCCATGCCTTCCCGAACAGCGGGCCGTACCAAAGGCCGCCCAGTGCGAACGCGAGCACGGTCGCGACGAGCGTGGCGAGCCAAGAAATCTCGGGCATCGAGTCGTCCTCCGCGTGAGGCCGCATGATGCGCGCGCCCCCGTGCGGGAATCAATCCGCGCGTGCGCCCGCCGCGAGGCCACTCGCGAATGCGTCGCCCAGCGCGACGCCATCGAGCCAGCCGCCCGCGAGCTGGAAGCTCGGGCTCGCTGCGACGCGGGCGCGCAGCGCTGCGGCCAGCGCCGCGTGATTCGCGCCCGGCTGCGCGACGGCGTGCACCCAGCGCGAAGCCGCGAGCACGCGCGGGGTGGCGTGCAAACCGAGCGCGCGATCGAGGCCCGCGAACACGCGCCGCGCGATCTCGTCGTCGCTCGCGTCCAGCACGCTCGGCCAGCGCGCGCCTCCGATCAGCGCGGTGACGAGCTCGCGACCCGCTGGCGCGCGTCCTGCGAAGAGCTGCGACATGAAGAGCGCGCCGAGCAGATCGAGCTGCATGTCGCGCGGCACGAGAAAGCCGAAGCCCGCGAGCTGCGTGCGCAGCGCGCTCGGGTCGACATCGAGCGAGACGCTCGCGATCGGCACGTACGCGACGCTCGCCGCGGCGCGCGACGCTTCCGGATCGAGCGCTGCGAGCAGCTGCGCTGCGGCGGGCGCCTCCGCTGCGAGCACGAGCGTGCGCGCGCGAATCACCTCGCGTTCGAGCGCGATGCGCCAGGCGGTGCCGTCGCGCGCGATCTCTCGCACCGGCGCGCTGCAGCGCACGGCGCCGTCGCCGAGCGCGCCCGCAATCGCCGCGGCGAGCGCCCCGAGGCCGCCGCGCGCAGAGAGGCTGCCTGCGAGGCCCCGCGGCGCGCGGGCGAACAGCGATGCGAGTGCGCCGCCTACGATCGAGCCGCGCTCGCGCTCGAAGCGCACGAGCGAGGGGAACACGGCGTTCGCGCCGAGCTGCGTCTCGTCGCCCGCGTAGACCCCGGTGAGGAAGGGCGCGACGAGCTTCTCCAGCGCCTCGGGCCCGAGCCGGCGGGCGACGAACTGAGCCACGGTCTCGCGCGCGCCGTCACCGCGCGGGGTGAACGGCTCGGCGAGCAGGCGCAGCTTGCCGCGCGCAGACACGAGCCTCGTCGTGGCGAATGCCAGGGGCGAGAGCGGCACGGCGACGAGGCCCTCGGGCCGGAGCAGGTAGCGCGCGCGGCTCGCAGGTCCCGCCTTCTCCACGAGCGCCTCGGCGCGCGTCTCCCGTAACAACTCGAGCAGCGGCGCCCCGATGCGCAGCGAGTTCGGTCCGCGCTCGAAGGTGAAGCCGTCTTGCGTAACGGTGCGCATCGCGCCGCCTGGCGCCTCGCGTGCCTCGAGCACGAGCACGTCGCGCCCGCGGCGCTTCAGCGCGTGCGCTGCGCCAAGGCCCGCCGCGCCGGCGCCGATCACGACCGCGTCGCGATCGCTCTCGCTCACGGCTCAGGCGCTCGCGGGCGCGAGCGCGCGCACCGCGTCGGTGAACGCGCGCACGCCTTCCACGGGCGTCTCCGGCAAACAGCCGTGGCCGAGGTTCATCACGTGCCCGCGCGCCGCGCGCCCCGCCGCCGCGATCTCGCGCACGCGCGCGAAAATCTCCTCGCGCGGGCGCGCGAGCTCGTGCGGATCGAGATTGCCCTGCACGCTCGCGAGCCGTCCCGCTTTGCGCGCCGCGCTCGCGAAGTCGACCGCGCCGCCCACCGAGATCACGTCGGCGCCGCCGTCGAGCATCGCGTCCACGAGATGCGGCGCGTCGTTCATGTAGAGGATCAGCGGCGCCTTCTCGCGGCGGATGCCCTGCGCGATCGCGCGCGTGTGCGGCAACACCAGCGCGCGGTACTCGGGCTCGCTGAGCGCGCCCGCCCAGGTGTCGAAGAGCTGCACCACTTGCGCGCCCGCGTCGATCTGCGCGTTGAGATACGTGACGGTCATCTCGGCGAGCTTCTCGAGCAGCGCCGCGAGCGTGGCCGGCTCGCGCGCGGCGAGCTCGCGCAGCGAGGTGTACTTGCGCGTCGGGTCGCCGCGGCCCTCGACCAGGTACGTCGCGAGCGTGAACGGCGCGCCGGCGAAGCCGATCAGCGGCGTCTGCGTCGCAGCCAGCTCCTTGCGCAGGCGGCGCAGAATCTCGAACACGTACGCGACGGACTCCGGCTCGAAGCGCGTGAGCGCGTCGACCTGCGCGCGCGTGCGAATCGGCGGAGTGATGACGGGGCCGGGCGCGAAGTCGACGTCGACGCCGAGCCCGAGCACGGGCACGAAGATGTCGCAGAAGAACACCACCGCCTCGGTGCCGACGAGGCGCAGCGGCTGCAGCGAGATCTCGACCGCGCGCTCGACGTCGCGGCACGAATCGAGGAACGCCTGCCCCGCGCGCGCCGCGCGGTACTCGGGCAGGTAGCGGCCCGCTTGGCGCATGAGCCACACCGGCGGGCGATCCACCGGCTCGCCGCGGCAGGCGCGCAGCATGCGGGTCGTGCGATCTACCGAATTCACTCCGCCCGCCTCCGGCTCGCTGCGCGGACCGCTTCGCGGCGCTTGCCGCGTCGGTTCTCAAGTTCGGCGTCGAGGCCCATGGTGCCTAATAGCCGCCGAGGCTCGCCCAGCGTGCGCGGTGGAAGGCGGCGTCGCCGAAGGTGAGCTCGCAGGCGCGCGCGCGCTTCATGTAGAGGCCGATGTCGTACTCGTCGGTCATGCCGACGCCGCCGAACATCTGCACGCCCTCGTTCGCCGCGAGCACGTACGCGTCCGAGCACTTCGCCTTCGCGAGCGAGGCGAGCCGCGCGAGCTCCTCGCTGTTCTCGTCGACCGCGCGCGCCGCCGCCATCACCACCGACTTCGCGAGCTCGAGCTCGATGAACACGTCCGCCGCGCGGTGCTTCAGCGCCTGGAACGAGCCGATCGGCACGTCGAACTGCTTGCGCGTCTTCAGGTGCTCGACCGTGAGCGCAAACGCCTGCTCCATCCCGCCGAGCATCTCGGCGCACAGGCCGATCGTGGCGCGATCGATCACACGCGCGAGCAGCGCCCCGCCCTGCCCCTCGGCGCCGAGCAACTCGCCACTGGCGCCTTCGAGCTTCGCGATCGCGGCGCCGCGCGAATCGAGGCGCGTCTGCCGCGTCACGCTGAGCCCGGCGGCGCCCTTCGTCACGAGGAACAGGGAGATGCCCGCGGCGTCGCTCGCGGCGCCCGACACTCGCGCCGGCACGATCAGCGCGTCGGCGACGTGGCCGTCGAGCACCTGCACCTTCTCGCCCGTGAGCTTCCAGCCCGCGCCAGCCTTCTCGGCGCGCGTCTCGACGTGGTGCACGTCGTAGCGGCTGCGCGCCTCTTGATGCGCGAGCGTCACGATCGCGTCGCCGCTGCACAGCTTCGGCAGCCACGCCTGCTTCTGCGCGTCGCTCCCGCCTAACAAGAGCGCCTGCCCGCCCATCAGCACGGTGGAGAGAAACGGCTCCGGCGCCAGCGTCTTGCCCAGCTCCTCGAGCACCACCGCGAGCTCCGCAAACCCGAGCCCTGCACCGCCGTGCTCCTCCGGAAACGCGAGCCCCACCCAGCCCAGCTCCGCCATCTCCTTCCACAACGCGCGCGAGAACCCCGTCACATCTCGCGAATCGCGAAGCGCGCGGAAACGCGAGACCGGCGACTTCTCCTTCACGAAGTCTGCCGCCGTCTTTGCGATGAGTTCTTGGTCTTCGGTGAGCGCGAGATCCATATGCGTGCCTCTCTCTTTCTGCGGGTCTCTCGGGGCCTCTCGGGAAGAGTTCCTTGTGCTTCGCTCGCCTCCGCGGACTACGGCTCGCTGCGCGCCGCGTTACGCATCCAGCTCGTCCCTGCTTGGGCGCTCGCGGCTTGCTGCACACATCGCGCCCGCGTTTCGTCGTCAGGCAGAGGTTGCTTGGCTGGGATTTCGCAGCGAACCGCCATCAATCCGGCAGCCCGAGCACGCGCTTTGCGATCACGTTCCGCTGCACTTCCGAAGTCCCACCTTCGATCGAGTTGCCGCGGGACCGGAGCCAATCACGCGTCGTGGTGAGCTCCTCGTCCGAGAACCCAGGCCCTTCCCACCCTAATGACTGCGGGCCGGCGAGGCGTACGAGCGTCTCTTGGCGGCGCATGTTCAGCTCGGTGCCGTAGGCCTTGAACATCGAGCTCTCGGCGCCGGGCTGGTGGCCGGCCTTCGCGGCGTCGCGCGAGCGCTGCGTGGTGAACGCGAACGCGCGCGTGTCCATCTCGATGCGCGCGATCGCGTCGCGCGCGGCGGCGTCCGTGATGCGCCCGCTCGCGTCGCTCGCCACGTACTGCCGCGCGCGCTCGGCGAGCGTGCGGCGCGAGCCGCCGCCCGCGCCGAAGGCCTCGGCCACCATCGTGCGCTCGTGACCGAGCAGCGCTTTCGCCACGGTCCAGCCCGCGTTGATCTTGTGCACCACGTTCTTCTTCCACGCCTTCACGTCCGTGAAGTGCGTCTCGCAAAACGGCGAGCTGCCGCTGATCAACAGGATTGGCGAGACGGAGACGCCGGGCGTCTCCATGTCGATCAAGATGAACGTGATGCCTTCTTGCTTCTTCGCCTTCGGGTCGGTGCGCACGAGCGCGAAGATCCAGTCCGCCTTGTCCGCGTACGAGGTCCAGATCTTCGTGCCGTTCACGATGTAGTGATCGCCCTTGTCCTCGGCGCGCGTCTGCAAGCCGGCGAGGTCGGAGCCGGCGCCGGGCTCGGAGTAGCCCTGGCACCAGCGGATCTCGCCGCGGCAGATCTTCGGGAGGTGCTCCTTCTTCTGCTCCTCGTTCCCGAACTGGAGCAGCGTGGGCCCGATCATCGTGAGCCCGAAGCCGACGAGCGGCGGCGGCATGCGCAAGCGGCGCAGCTCTTCGGCGAGCACCTTCGCTTCGTCCTTGCCGAGCCCGCCGCCGCCGTACTCCTTCGGCCAGGTCGGCGCGGTGAAGCCGCGCGAAGCGCAGGCGTCGAGCCACTTCTTCTGATCGGGGTCGGCGCTCTTCAGCCACTTCTTCCCGCCCCAGATGCCCTCGAGCTGATCCGCCGGCATGCCGCGCAGCCGCTGCGGCGCATTCGCCTCCAACCAACCGCGCGTATCCGCGCGAAACGTCTCGAGATCGGCCATCGCGATTCCTCCACGGGTGGAAACGACGGGGGCTCGCCCCCTTGTTTCCGCGAAGCGCGGCACGGTAGCCCGGCAGATCGCAGCGTCATTCCGTAGCTTGGGCTCGATGCGCATCCTGCTCGCCAGTCCCCGCGGCTTTTGCGCCGGCGTCGACCGCGCGATCGAGATCGTCGAGCAGGCGCTCGCGCACTTCGGGCCGCCCGTCTACGTGCGCCACGAGATCGTCCACAACCGCCACGTCGTCGACGCGCTGAAGGCGAAGGGCGCCGTGTTCGTGGACGAGCCGCGCGAAGCACCGCCCGGCGCGCTGCTCATCTACAGCGCTCACGGCGTCTCGCCGGCCGTGCGCAGCGAGGCGGAGGCGCAGGGGCTGCGCACGATCGACGCGACCTGCCCGCTCGTGACGAAGGTGCACCTCGAGGCGCAGCGCTTTGCGCGCGACGGCTACGAGATCGTGCTGGTGGGCCACGCGGGCCACGTCGAGGTCGAGGGCACGATGGGCCACGCGCCCGAGCGCATGCGCCTCGTGGAAGATGCGGGCGACGTCGCCGCGCTCGACGTCGCGCAGCCGGAGAAGCTCGCGGTGCTCACGCAGACGACGCTCTCGGTAGACGACACCCGCGAAGTCACCGACGCGCTGCGCGCGCGCTTCCCCGAGATTCGGCTGCCGCGCAAGGACGACATCTGTTACGCGACGCAGAATCGCCAGAACGCGGTGAAGCAGCTCGTCGCCGAGTCGCAGCTCGTGCTCGTGGTCGGCGCCCCGGAGAGCTCGAACTCGAATCGGCTCGTCGAGATCGCGCAGAAGGCCGGCGTCGCGGCGCACCTCGTGCAGAGTGAGAGCGACGTGCGCGCGGAGTGGCTCGCGGGCGTGACCACCATCGGCGTCACGGCGGGCGCGTCGGCGCCGGAGTCCGTCGTGCAAGACGTGGTGGCGAAGCTGCGCGAGCTCGGCGGCGTGCACGCGCGCGTCGAGAGTCAGCCGATCGTCGACGAGGGCGTCGTGTTCCAGCTGCCGAGGCTCGACGCCGCCGAAGCGCGCAAGTAGCTCTCGATGACCGACGCAAACGCGCCGAGCGGCGCGCGAACCGGCGCGAGCGAAGTCGAGGAAGATCTCGAGGCGCTGCCCGACCCGGAAGGCGGCCCTGCGAATCCCGCCGGTGCGCTCGCGGTCGGCGCCGGCGCGCCGCATCGCTCGCTCGGGACGCGCCGCGAGATCTGGCGGCTCGCGCTCCCGGTGATGGCCTCGATGACCCTCGCCAGCGCCGTGGGCATGGTCGACGTGTGGATGATGAAGGGCCTCGGCGCCACCGCGCAGGCCGCGGTCGGCTTCGGCTCGCAGGCCTTCATGCTCGCCCAGGCCGTGCTGTTCGCGCTCTCGTTCGCGTGCGTGTCGCTGATGGCGCGCGCGATCGGCGCGAAGCAAGTCGGCGATGCGCGGCGCGCGCTCGCGGCGTCGCTCACCGTCTCGCTCGGCGTGGGCGTGCTGCTGTTCTTGCTGATGGGCGCGGCGCCGCACGTCGTGCTCTCGTACATGAACCCCGAGCCGGCGGTGCTCGAGCTCGCAGCGCCGTATCTCCAGCTCGTGATGCTGGCGACGATCTTGATGTCGCTCTCGCTCACCTTCGAGAGCGCGCTGCGTGCGAATCGCGACACGGTCACGCCGATGCTCGTGACCGCGCTCGTCGCCGTGGCGAAGATCGGACTCAACGCGCTGCTGATCTTCGGCTACGGCGACGCAGTCCCTGCGCTCGGCGTCGCGGGCGCGGGCTGGGCGACGCTGGGCGCGCAGGGCGTCGCGCTGCTCGGCTTCGCGCTCGTGCGCGCGCGCGCGGGCGCCGACTCGCCCCTCGCGGTGACGGGCCGCGACTTCGCATCGATCGGGACGATCGTGCCCGGCTTGTTACGGATCGCCGCGCCCGGCGTGGTCGAACGCGCGATTCTGCAGGGCGCGATGTTCACCTACGTCAGCGCGGTCGGGACGTACGGCACGTACGCGGCCGCCGCGTACACGATCGGTGTGCGCCTGCTCTCGTTCTCGTGGATTCCGGGCAATGGCTTCTCGCAAGCGGCAGCGACGATCGTCGGGCAATCGCTGGGCGCGGGCGATCTCAAGGGCGCCGAACGCGCGACGCGGCGCGCGGCGAGCCTCTCGGTGACGGTCGCGATCGGGATGGGTGTGATCGCCGCGTTCGCCGACCGGCCCCTTGCAGAAACGTTCGCCGCCGACCCGCACACGGTCGACGCGCTGATCCCGTTCATGATGTGCCTCGCGGTCGCGCAGCCGTTCATGCAGCTCCACTTCACGCTCGCGGGCGCGTTCCGCGGCGCCGGCGACACGGTCACCTCGCTCATCGCCGCCGTGATCGGCAACTGGGTCTTCCGCGTGCCGTTCGCCTGGCTCGTGACGAACGTGCTGCACGCCGACCTGATCTGGGTCTGGGCCGTGCTGATGCTCGATCACGTGGCGCGCGCGATCTGGCTGGTGTGGGCGTTCCGCCGCCGCGACTGGGCGAAGCGGCTCGGCGGGATCTCGGCGAGCGCTTAGCCGCGCTCAGTCTCCGAAGTGAACCATGCCCCCGTTCGGCGTGAAGATCGCGCCCGTGCTGCCGCCATCGATTCCGCTCGAAAGGCGCGAGCTCCAAGTCGTGTCGCGACCGCCGCCGCCCCCGGTTCCGCCGGCGGCCATTGCCATCGCCACGAGGTTCCATTGCGGTGGGCCGCCTTCGAAGCCCGCGAATCCCTCGGCGGTCAGGAAGTAGCGCGCGGGCAGAATCGGTCCGCCGAGCAGCTGCGACAGGGCCAGCACGTCCCAGGCGTGCAGCTCGCGCCCGTTCACGAAGACGCCCGTGCCCCCGCCCGAGGCCTCTGAGCGCAGCTCGCCTCCGAGCTGGAGTCCCGGCCGAAGGAAGCCCGCCGTCGGTCCGCCTTCGCCGCCCCACGCGCCCGAGATGGGGTCGTACCAGAAGCGCGCATCCGGAATGCGCAGCCGGTAGTCGCGCTCGATCCGCGCGAGGTCGGACGCACTGAGCCGCGTCGCGTTGACCACGACCTGGCGGGCGCTCGCAGGTGGAGACGCGGCGACGGGGTCGCGGGCCGGCGCGACGGCGCCCGCTCGCTGCAGCAGGACCGACTCCGCCTCGTCTCCTGCGCCGAGCGTCAGCACGAGCTGCGCGCCCTCGAAGCGCGCGCTGCAGGGCAACGCTTCCCCCGCGAGGTTTGCCGTGCCGGCGAATCCGCTAGCGCCGCGCCGCGCGTCGATCGTCGCCGACGAGCCGTCGCTCTCGAGCGTTCCGCGGACGGAGCCCCCCGTGGCCTCGGTGAGTGTGAGCTGGAGCGAAGGATCGGCCTCACTGCGCCAGACGCCGGACAGCGGCTGCGCGAGTGCGCTGCCCGCGATCCCGAGGCCCGCCGCGATCCAAAGTGCCGTGCGCGTCATCTCGACCTCCTCCCCGCAAGGCTACGCGCACCGGGCGCGCAGCGGAGTCCGCGCGTGGCGAGCGCGCGTCCTGCAAATCCACGACGACGAGCGTCGCTCCCTGGAAGACGACGCGGCGCGTGCGCGCGAGCGCGAGCGCATTGCGCGAGAAGTCGAGGCTGTACGGCGCCCACTTCTTCCAGAGCCATTGCCCGTTTTGGAGGTTCACGCGCGCGAACTCGTCGGACTAGAGGCACAGGCTCCTGCGCGGCCGCGTGAAGGCGAGGTGCGTGTAGCCGAGGCTCGTGAGGTACTCCGCGAGCGCTTCGGGCCCGCGGAAGAACGGCATGCCGGGCGACGGGCTCGTCGGGCCGAGGAAGTCGAGCGAGTGAATCGTCTGCGCGTCGTAGCGCCACTCCCAAGGCTGCTCGGCGGTAGAGACGACGCGCGCATTCACGGGAAGCGCAGCCTGCGCGGCGCGAATGTTCGCGGCGCCCTTCACGGACTCGAGCGTGAAGCCGTCGCGCACGAGCTTGTGCAGCGCGAACGCCCATTCGCGCGCGTCGTCTGCCGCGAACTCGAGGAGCGAGAAACGATTCGCGTCGTAGACGCGGTGCGTGGTCGCCGGCGCGAGCCACCACACGAGCGCGCTCGCCGCGAGCGCGCTTCGTCGCCAGCGCGCGCCTTCGCGCGCGAAGGCCGCCATCGCCGCGAGCACGAGCAGCGCCGGCACGCTCAGCGGCGCGACTTAGCGCAGCACCGTCCACGAATCGAAGGCGCTCGTCACGAGCGTCGTCGCCGCCCCTAACAAGAGCGTCGCCGCCGCGAGCTCCAGCGCGAGCGCGCGCCGCGCGACTGGCGCGCACGCGAGCGCCGCTACGGCGAGCAGCACAGGCACGCGCGCCGCGAGCGCACACTCGAGCGCGAACGCCGCGAGGCGTGCGGGCGCCATGGGCTCAGCGAACAAGTCGTCGAAGCGATAGTTCCCGGCGAAGAGCGGAAACAGCGGCGTGCCCGAGGAGCGCCACAGCGAGAGCGACCACGGCGCGAGCGCGAGCGCCGTCGTGAGCGCAGCGATCGCAGCGAGACGCAGGCGCCCGCGATCGCGCTGCAGCGCCGCGCGCGAGAGCGCGAACGCCCACAGCGCAGCCGGCAGCACCGCGTTGCTCACGCGCAGGCCGATCGCGAACGCGGCGATCACGCCGAACGCGACCGCGTCGCGCGTGCGCGTCGCGTCCGCCTCGCGCTCGGCCATGCGCGCGTGCAGCGCGAAGAGCGCGAGCGCGCTCGCGTACGGCAGCAGCAGCGGCAGCGTGTTGATGTAGGGCACGCTGAGCGTGCCAAGCAGCGCGAGCAAGACGAACGCGCGCTTTGCGTGCACGCTCGCGCCTCCGCGGGATGCGGCATCGCAAGCGAGCAGCGCCGCTCCGAGCAGCGCGGGTAAACCGAAGAACGCGTCGGCCGCCGCGTTCGCCGAGACGCCGAAGCCCGGCGCGAAGAAGCTCTGCAGCCACTGCCCCGAGCCGAGCACGCCGAGCCGGCGCGTACTGAACGGCTCCTCGAACGCGCCCGTCTCCAACAGCAAGCGCGGGAAGTGCAGGTACTGCACGAAGTCGTCGCACGGGTTGTAGTGCGGGAAGCGCAGCGCCCCGAGCCCGCGCGCCAGCACGAACGCCGCGATCGGCAGCAGCCAAAGCGCGCTCGCCCACGTCGCGCTCTCGCGCGCGCCCGGCCGCGACTCTCTCGGCGCACGCGGCAGCACGAAGCCGAGCGCTGCCAGCGCACACAGCGCGTACGCCGCCGCGCGCGAGTACGCGCCGAGCGCCACGAACCAGCCCGCAACGGCGCAGAGCAGCGCAAGCCCCGTGAGCCATTGCGCCCCGAACGGCAGCGAGCCCGCGCGCAAACCGCACGCGCGCGACAGGAGCCGCGTCGCACCGAGCGCCCCCACCGAGAGCGCAAGCGGCGGCGCGAACAGCTCGAGACTCACGCCGCGCGCTCACTCGCGCGAGCAACGCTGCCGCGACGAATCCCCTCGGAAACGCGCAACGAGCGCGGTGCTCGCAACGACGCCGACGCCGCTCGAAGCGGCGGAGGCGCCGCCCGCCCAACCCCCGGGACGATCGCGTTCCGACACCGAGGAGCGCAGTGCGGGGGGCCGGGCGCTGCGGAGCCGAAATCAAGCGCAGAGAGGCCCCGCGAGAATGGTCGCGCGCAGATCAACGCAACGTGGCCAGCCGGCAACGCGGCCGAACGAGAGGCGGGCCGAACGAGCCATTCGGCGCAGCAGCGCCCGGCCCCCCGCGCTGCGCGGCGCCGGCGAAAGACACCCACGCCTCGCACCTCGGGCCGCAATCTCACACGAGCGCCGGCGCGCGCTCCTCGACGCGCAGCACGAGCTCGTCCTCGCCCGCGTCGACGGTGACGCGCCCGCCGCGCGCGAGCTTCCCGAACAGCATCTCCTCGGAGAGCTTGTCCTTGAGCTCGGTCTGGATCACTCGCGCCATCGGCCGCGCGCCGAAGTCCGGGTCGTACCCCTTCTCGGCGAGCCACGTCCGCGCCGCGTCCGTCAGCGCGATCGTCACCTTCTTGTCCTTGAGCTGCGCCTCCACCTCGCGCACGAGCTTGTCGACGACGCGCCCCATCACGTCGGGCGTGAGCGAACCGAACGACACGATCTCGTCGAGGCGGTTGCGGAACTCAGGGCTGAACATGCGCTCGATCTCGGACTTGTTCGTCTTGCGTCCGCCCGAGAACCCGATCGCCGCCTTCGCGAGATCGCGCGCGCCGACGTTCGAGGTCATCACCAGGATCACGTGGCGGAAGTCGGCCTCGCGGCCGTGATTGTCGGTGAGCGTCGCGTGATCCATCACCTGCAGCAGGATGTCGAACAGGTCGCGGTGCGCCTTCTCGATCTCGTCCAACAACAACACGGCGTGGGGCTGCTTGCGGATCTTTTCCACCAGCATGCCGCCCTCGTCGTAGCCGACGTAGCCGGGCGGCGCGCCGATCAGCCGCGCCACGGCGTGCTTCTCCATGTACTCGCTCATGTCGAAGCGCAGGAATGGCACGCCGAGCGTCTTCGCGAGCTGTTTGGCGAGCTCCGTCTTGCCCACGCCCGTGGGACCGGTGAACAGGAAGCAGCCCATCGGCTTCTCCGCGCCCCCGAGCCCCGCGCGTGCGCGCTTCACCGCGCGCACCACGGTGTCGATCGCGCTGTCCTGCCCGAACACGACGCCGCGCAGATCGCTCGGCAGCGACTCGAGGTGCGCCTTCTCGGAAACGGTGGCGCGCGCGAGCGGCGTCCCGGTCATGCGCGCGATCAACTGCTCGATGTCGCGCACCGTCACCGTCTTCCCGGCTTTGGTCTGCGGCTGGAGCTTCACCGCGGCTCCGACTTCATCCATCACGTCGATCGCCTTGTCCGGCAGGAAGCGATCGTTGAGGTGCTTGGCCGACAGCTCGACGCACGCCGAGAGCGCGGCCTTCGAGTACTTCACGCCGTGATGGGCCTCGTAGTGCGGCGCGAGGCCTTCGAGGATCTTCTGCGCCTCCGCCTCGCTCGGCTCGGGCACGTCGACGCGTTGGAAGCGCCGCGCGAGCGCGCGGTCCTTCTCGAAGTGGCGGTACTCCTGATAAGTCGTGGAGCCGATGCAGCGCATCTCGCCGCCCTGCAAGATCGGCTTCAGCAGGTTGGAGGCGTCGACGGTCGCGCCGCTCGCCGCGCCCGCGCCGAGAATCGTGTGGATCTCGTCGATGAAGAGCACGGGGTTGTCGCGCTCCTTCAGCGCCGCGATCAGCGCCTTGAAGCGCTGCTCGAAGTCGCCGCGGTACTTCGTGCCCGCGAGCAGCGCGCCGAGGTCGAGCGAGTGGATCTCGGCGTTCTGAAGATTCGCGGGCACGCGGCCCTGATGAATGCGCTGCGCGAGGCCCTCGGCGATCGCCGTCTTCCCCACGCCCGTCTCGCCCACGAAGATCGGATTGTTCTTCCGCCGCCGCGCGAGGATGTGCACCGTGCGATCGAGCTCGCTCTCGCGGCCCACGAGCGGATCGAGCTTCCCCTGCGCCGCGAGCTCCGTGAGGTTCTGCGCGAACGCCGCGAGCGGGTCCGCGGGCATCTCCTCCTCGTCGCCGCCGCGCGCGCTCTCCTTCGCGCGCTTCGCGTCGCCCTTCTTCGCGGCGGGCGGCTTCAGCTTCGACTCGCCGTGCGAGATCCAGCGCAGCACGTCGAGCCGCGAGACGTCTTGCTTCCGTAACAAGTCGACCGCGAACGAGTCCGGCTCGTTGAGGATCGCCGCGAGCAGGTCGCCCGCCTCTACTTCTTCCTTCTCGGCGCTCTCGGCGTGCTGGAGCGCGCTCTGCAGCACACGATGGAAGGCCATGGTCTGCGCGGTGTCTTCCTTGCCGCCTTCCGGGATTTTCTCGAGCTCCTCCTCGAAGTACGCGTCGAGCGCGCGCTTCAGCTGCGCGACGTCGACGCCGACGTGCTTCAGCACGTTCTCGCCCGCATCGTCGTGCGCGAGCGCGTAGAGCAGGTGCTCCACGGTGAGGTAGGCGTGACGGCGCGCGACGGCTTCGCGCAGCGACGCCTGAATCGTCATGTGGAGCTCGCGATTGATTTGACTCACTCGGCCTCGACCCCCGCGCGCAGCGGATAGCCGCGCTCTTCGGCCAGCTTGTGGACTTGCGAAACCTTCGTCTCGGCGACCTCGTGCGTGTAGACGCCGGCGATGCCCTTCCCGCCGCGATGGATTTGCAGCATCAGCGCGTTCGCCTCCACCGGGCTCTTGCGAAACACCGACTCCAGCAGGTTCACCACGAACTGCATCGGGGTGTAGTCGTCGTTGTAGAGCACGACCTTGTACTTCGGCGGGCGCGCCTGTTTTTCGCGCGTGCGTTCGAGCACGCTGCCTTGGCGATCCCGCTCGTCCCGTGTTCCTGCCACGGCGGCCCAACATAGCCGCGACCCGATCGACTCCGGGCTGCGCAGGGATCGCGCGGCCAGATTTCACCGCGCATGGCTCCGCCTCGCTGCGCGCTTCGCTCCCGCGCTTGGCTTCGCTCGCCTCGGCCTCGCTGCGCGCTCCGCTCCCGCGCTTGGCTTCGCTCGGCTCCGCCTCGCTGCGCGCTTCGCTTGCGGACCCCTTCCGGTCGCGATCTTTCCCGCCCACACTCGTCCGCCATGCCCGACTTCGCGCTGCTCGATTCCGTGAGCGAGATCCCGCGCGAGGAGTGGAACGCGCTGGTCGGCGACGAATCGCCATTCGTCGAATGGGAGTGGCTCGCGTCGCTCGAGGAAGCGGGATGCGTCGGCGAGCGCACGGGCTGGACGCCGCGGCCGCTCGTGGTGCGCGAGGGCGGGCGGCTCATCGCGGCGTGCCCGCTCTACGTGAAGGCGAACAGCGAGGGCGAGTTCGTGTTCGATTGGGGTTGGGCCGACGCCGCGCAGCGCTCGGGCATCACCTACTACCCCAAGCTGCTCGTGGGCGCGCCGTTCTCGCCCGTGACCGGCGCGCGCTTCCTCACGGCAAAGGGCGAGGACCGCGCCGCTTGGCTGCCGCGCTTCGCGCGCGCGCTCGCCGAGCTGTGCGAGGGCAACGAGCTCTCGAGCGTGCACGTGAACTTCCTGCGCGACGACGAGCGCGACGCGCTCGAGCGCGCGGGTTTCCTCGTGCGCGCGGGCTTCCAGTACCACTGGCGCAATCGCGGCTTCGCGAGCTTCGACGACTACCTCGCGAGCCTCACCAGCAAGCGCCGCAACCAGGCGAAGCGCGAGCGGCGCGAGCTCGCCGAGCAAGGCGTCGCGATCGAGGCGCTCAGCGGCGACGCGCTCACGCCCGAGCTCGCGCGCGAGATGTTCCGGATCTACCTCGCGACGATCAGTAACAACCCGTGGGGCCGTCAGTACCTGAACCAGAGGCTATTCACGCTGTTGCGGGAGCGCTGGGCGCACCGGCTCTGCTTCATGCGCGCGCGCGTGGGCGACGATCTGGTCGCCGGCACGATCAACGTGCAGAAGGGCGCCGCGCTCTACGGCCGCTACTGGGGCGCGCTGCGGCCGATGCGCCACCTGCACTTCAACACGTGTTACTACGCGGGCATCGAGCACTGCATTCGCCGCGGTCTCGCATGCTTCGAGCCCGGCGCCGGCGGCGAGTACAAGCAGCTGCGCGGCTTCGACGCGACCGCCACCTACAGCGCGCACTTCATCGCCGACGCGCGCCTGCGCGACGCGATCGCGCGCTTCCTCGAAGCCGAGCGCCGCAAGGTCGCCGGCGCGATCGACTGGTACGCCGAGCACTCGGCGAATCGCGACGGACCCGTGATTCCGGACTGAGCGTGCCGCTTGGCTTTCGCTTCCCGGGGCGCGCGTCAAGAAGCCCTCGCTGCGCACCGATGAATGGCGCGGATGGGCGCGACACGCGTAGGCAAGACGCTCGGCAACTTCCGCATTCTCGAGTGCCTCGGGAGCGGCGGCGCCGGCATGATCTGGAAGGCTGAGGACCTGACCCTCGGCCGCGTCGTCGCGCTCAAGGCTCTGCGCCCCGAGCTCGAGCATGACGGCGAGATGGCCGAGCGCTTCCGCGCCGAGGCGCGCGCGCTCGCGAAGCTCTCGCACCCGAACGTCGCCTCGCTCTACAGCCTGATCGAAGACGACGACGGACTCTTTCTCGTGATGGAGTACGTCGAGGGCAACACGCTCGCGGCGCTGCTCGCGACGAGCGGGCCCCTGCCCTTCGACAGCGCGTTCGCGCTCTTCCACCAGATCCTCGACGGCGTGGGCCACGCGCACGACGCAGGCGTCGTCCATCGCGACCTCAAGCCGGCGAACCTGATGGTGGACGCGCGCGGGCGCGTGAAGGTGATGGACTTCGGCATCGCGCGAATGGCTGGCGCCGCGCGCACGACGCATCACGGCAAGCTCGTGGGTACGCCGGAGTACATGTCGCCCGAGCAGGTGCGCGGCGAGGATGCGACGCTGCGCAGCGACATCTACTCGCTCGGGATCTTGCTGTACGAGATGCTCACGGGTCAGCCGCCCTTCCGCGCCGCAGCCTCGTTCGAGCTGATGCGCGCGCAGCTCGAGAGCGAGCCGCACGATCCGCGGCTGCACCGGCGCGACCTCGATGCGCGCGTCGCCGAGGCCGTGCTGCGCGCGCTCGCGAAGCGCCCCGCGGATCGCTTCGAGTCGACGCGCGAGCTGCAAGACGTGCTGCTCAGCGTCGGCGCCTCGCGTCGCGGGCGAGCGGTGCTGCCCGTGTGGCGCGACGTGCCGACGCCCGCCACGAGCAGCGAGGCACGGACGCTGTCCGCGAGCGCAATCACGATCTCGCAGCGGCGCGGCGAGCCGCCGCTCGCGAGCGCGACCGAGCCCTACGCCGTGGTCCACGCGCAGGCGTCGAGCGCGCTCGACAGTGCGCTCGACGACGTGTTCGCGCGCGCGAGCGTGGACGCGACCGCGCGCGCCGATGCGCCGGCGACGCGCGTGATCGACGCGTCCCTCGATACCGAGCAGATCGAGCCCGCGAGCCCGACGCGCATGCTCGAGGACGCGCCTTTCGACGCGCACGTGCGCGCGCTCGCACGAGAGGGCGAGCCCCGCGCTCCAGTCGCGCCGCGCGCGCAGTTGTTATGGGCCGCGGGCGCGGCGCTCGCCGTACTGCTCGCGCTGGGAGTCGTGAAGCTCGCATCGCGCGAGGAGCCCGCTGAACCCGCAGTCGTGCCGGCAGCCGAGGCGCTGCCCGCTGCTGCGGCGAGCGGACGACCCGACGAGGCGGCGAAGGCGGAGAGTCGAGTCGATCCGGCACCCGCCCAAGATTCGGAAGCGAAGCCCGTACAGCGCGTGCGCGACCCTGCGCCCGCACCGCGCGCGGCGCCCGCGGCACCGAGCGAGGAGGACTCCGGATGGACCATTCGGCGCTGACCCGCGCCCTGTGCGCGCTGCTGCTGGCCGCTGCGAGCGCGTGCGCGACGACCGCACCGGTTGCGCGGTCGGGCTACGCCCCTGCCAAGAGCGCGCAGCTGCCCGGCCCGAAGCTGCTCGGTACCGAGGCCGAGGTCGCGGCGCAGTACGCGTGCGCGAATCAGAAGGCTTCGCTCGTGCTCGAAGAGAGCTCGCTCGCGCCGTCGCCCCTCGGCGCGGGTCAAGAGTTCGGCCACCGCGTCGTGTACGCGCTCTGCCCCGCGCGCGAGAAGCAAGGCATCGCGGGCACGCTGCGCACGCGCATTCGCTTCGGCACGCAGATCGTGGTGGAGGACAGCGCCCCGTACCGCATCGAGCCCGGCCGCTGGGCCGTCGACACGTTCATCGCGCTGCCCCCGCACGCAAAGCCGGGCGCGTACGAGGTCGAAGTCGAGTTCGCGAGCGCGGCGAGTCCGGTACGGTTCGCGACGAAAGTTCCCTTCAGCGTGTGGGTGAAAACGAGATGAAGCTGGGCGCGGCGCTCGCACGCGCCGCGTTCTTCGCGGTGCTGATGGTGATCGCCGGCGGGCTCGTTCTCACGGGCACGCGCGACGGCGACGCCCCCGACGACTCCGACCTGCGCGCGCTGCCCGTTGCACCTCCCGACTTCGCGAACGCTCAGCTCACGCTCACCTCTGCAGCAGCGCTGCTCGTGCGCGACACGCAGGACTCGCGCTGGCCCGCTCTCGCGAGCGGCGAGGCGTGGGACGACGCGCTCGTTCCACACGCCCTCACCGCGAACGAGGCAGCGCTGCGTGCGTTCGAACGCGCGGCTCGGCAGCCCACCTTCCAGTCGAGCGGCGCGGAGACCGCGGAGGAGCTCGTCGCCTGGATCGATCTCGCACGGCTGCAGGGGGTGCGCGCGATCTCGCTCGCGCGCGCGGGTGAGCCGCCCGCGGCAGTCGCTGCAGCGGTCGCGGACCTCCGCGTGGCGCGCCTCGTCGCCGGCGACGCGCGCGGAACTCAGCTCGTGCGCGAGGTCGCGGAAGCCATGGCGGACGCGAGCTGGCGCGCGACGCACGAGGTGCTGCGACACGTCGCGCTCGGGGTAAGCGACGCGCATGGGTTCGCAGGCGAGCTGGCCGCCGCGCGCGCCGACGCAACCGGCGTGCGCAGTCAGCTCGTCGCGGCGTATCGCGACTTCGCCGGTGCCGACGCGCCTGCCGCGGATCTTCCGCCCGCAGCGCTCAGCCCCGCGCTGCGCTGGCTGAGCACTGCGCTCCCCGCGCGCCATCGCATTCAGCCCAACAACACGCTCGCGCTCTACGCAGAGCGGGCGCGCGCGCGCATCGCGGCGGCGGACGAGTCGTGCGCTGCGGACGACACGACGCCGCTGTTCACGCCGAGCCTTCGCTCGGTCGTCGCCGCGAACTCCGAGGGCCGCTCGCGAATCGACTCCTCGAGCGCGCTCGACGACGTGCGCCGGAGCGCGTGCCGCTGGAACACGCGCATCGAAGCGCTGCGGGCCGCGCTTGCAGTGCAGCAGTTCGAGCGCGAGAGGAGCGCGCTGCCGCCTTCGCTCGAGTCGCTCGTTCCCGATCATCTGCCCGAGCCGCCGCGCGACTGGTTCGGCGATGGCGCGCTCCGCCTCGACCGCGGCGCGCGAGAGATCGTTTCGTTCGGAGCATGGGACGTGCACACGGACGCGGGACCGCGCGAAGAGCGCTTTCCGCTGCTGCCCGCACCCGCCGCGCCCTGAGCACGGCTCGCGGTCTTGCCGCGTCGCAGCGCGCTTTGCTTGCCCGCGCGATACCGTCGCTCCTTCACCCAAGGAGCCGCACATGGCGCGCATCATCGGCAACCTCGCCCCCGAAGACGATCTGATGCATCCGCTCGGGCCCGAGAAGAACTTCAACGAGAGCGCCTACTACAACTTCTTCGACACGAAGAAGTCGCTCGGCGGCTGGTTCCGCATCGGCAACCGCGCGAACGAAGGCAGTGCCGAGCGCACCGTGTGCCTCTACCTCCCCGACGGCCGCGTGCTGTTCAGCTTCGGCCGCCCCTCGATCCCTAACAACGACGCCTTCGACGCCGCGGGGCTCAAGTTCGAAGTGCTCGAGATGACCGACCGCCACCGCACCACCTTCGACGGCAACGTGGTGGAGCTGCGCGAGCCGCGGCAGATGGCGGACCCGAAGGCCGCGTTCCAGAACAACCCGAAGAAGCGCGTCACGTTCGACCTCGAGCACGTCGCGGTCGGCCCGCTCTACGGCCACAAGGCCGAGGAGAAGCCGGGCGAGGACGCGAGCCAGGGCTTCGCGCGCGCGCACTTCGAGCAGCACATGAAGGTGACGGGCTCCCTGACGATCGACGGCGAAGTGCAGCGCATCGAGGGCTTCGGCCTGCGCGACCACTCGTGGGGCCCGCGCTTCTGGCAGGCGATCCACAGCTACGAGTGGCTCACGCTCAACTTCGGCGAGGGTCTCGGCGCGATGGTCTCGTGCGTGCAGCGCGACGCCGCGGGCAAGGAGACCTCGAAGGGCGGCGTGATCGTGCGCGGCATGGAGATGGAGCGCATCGTCGACGCGCAGATCACGGCCGAGTACGAAGACAACGGCCTCTACCACAAGAGCCTCACCGCAAAGATCAAGACCGAGAAAGGCGCGGAGCACACCATCACCGGCACCGTGAAGGGCTTCATCCCGCTGCGGAACCGCCGCGAGAACCTGGAGACCTTCATCGGCGAAGGCATGACGGAGTGGCGGATGGGAGATCAGGTCGGGTACGGGCTGAGCGAGTTTCTCAGGCAAAAGAAGTAGGAGCTCGCGGCTGCGCATGGGCTGGGACGCGATCAGCGCGCTCGCGGAGCTGGCCGGAGCGATCGCGGTCGTCGCGACGCTGCTCTACCTCGCCGCGCAGATCCGCCAGAACACGACTGCGGTGCGCGGCGCGACGTTCCAGAGCATCACGGACGCGGCGACGAGCTTTAGCGACGCCATGGGCCGCGACCCGGAGGGCGCCCGCGTGTTCAGCCGCGGCCGGAATCTGGACTCGCTCTCCGAGGAGGAATCGCGTCGATTCCAGTCGCTGATGCTGAGCCTCGTGCGACGCAGTGAGAATCTCGAGTACCAGACGCGCAAGGGTCTGCTCGACGAGTCGGACTGGGCGGGCCTGCGCGCATCGATCGTGGAAGCGCTCGCTACTCCCGGCGCGCGCCGCTGGTGCGCGGAGAACGTGGAGTTCATCAACCCGCACTTCCGCGCCTTTCTCGCGAAGCACTGCGGCCCCGCGGAGAACCCGCACACGCCCGCCGAAAGCGCTCGCAGCGTGACCGGTTGATCCGCCCTCCCCGCGCCTTCCTGCTCGACTTCGGCGACACGCTCGTCGAGGAGCTGCGCGAGGACCGCGCCGCCGGCGTGCGCTGGCTGTTTGCGCAGGCGTCGCACGTGCCGCGCGGCGTCACGCTGGATCTCGTGCTCGCGCGCGCGCAGCGAGCCCGGCGTGGCGTGGATGCGAAGCGCATTCCCGGCGAGATCGAGGTGTCGTGGGCGCAGCTGATGCGCCTCACGTTCGAGCCTCTCGGCGTGCGCTTCAGCGCGCCGCTCGCTGACTTCGAGCTCGAGGCGTGGCAGCGCGTCGTCACGACGCGGCCGCTGCCCGGAGTGCACGATGCGCTTGCGGAGCTGCGCGGCGCGGGCTGCGCGATCGGCGTCGTGAGCAACGCCTCGTTCAGCGGCGCAACAATTCACTGGGAGCTCGCGCGCCACGGGCTCGATTCGCACCTCGCCTTCGTGCTCGCGTCGTCCGACTACGGAGTGCGCAAGCCGAGCGCGCTGCTGTTCGAGGCGGCGGCTGCGCGCCTCGGCGTCGAAGCGCGCGAGATCTGGTTCGTCGGCGATCGCCTCGACAAGGACGTGGCGGGCGCGAGGACCGCCGGCATGACCGCTGTGTGGTTCCGTGCGGTCGTCCGGCACGGAGCGCCGATCGATGGCGCGACGCCCGACCTCGTCGCGCACGGCTGGAGCGAGGTCGTCGCGCTCGCGCGCGAGCACGGCCTCGGTCGCGCCTGAGCCGCGAACTCAGGTAAACCTCGCGCCTTCGCCCGAACAGGAGAGAGCGCATGTCAGAAGAACGCGTCCGCGTCACCCGCAAAGACGGCATCGCCGACGTGAAGATGGTTCGCGTCGACAAGATGAACGCGGTCGACCCGCTGATGTTCGAGGCGCTGGTCGAGACCGCGAAGGATCTCGCCGACGATCGCAGCGTGCGCGTCGTCGTGATCTCCGGAGAAGGGCGCGGCTTCTGCTCCGGCCTCGACATGGCGAGCATGCAGGCCCTCGCCGGCTCGCGGGATGCGAACGCGGAGCGCCCCGCGCGGCCGCTGTTCGAGCGCAGCGCGGGGAGCCCCGCCAATCACGCGCAGCAGGCGGCGTGGCTGTGGCACGCGATGCCCGCGCCGGTGATCGCGGCGGTGCACGGCGTGGCCTACGGCGCGGGCTTCCAGATCGCGCTCGGGGCGGACATCCGCTTCGTCGCGCCCGACGCGAAGCTGTCGATCCGCGAGAGTTATTGGGGACTGATCCCCGACATGGCGGGCAGCCAGCTGCTGCGCGGAATCGTGCGGCCGGATGTCGCGAAGGAGCTGACGTACACCGCGCGCATCATCTCGGGCGAGGAGGCGCATCGGCTCGGCATCGCGACGCACGTGACGAACACGCCGTACGAGGCGGCGCTCGAGCTCGCGCGCGAGATCGCGCTCGTGTCGCCCGACGCGGTGCGCGCGGCGAAGAAGCTGCTGAACGAGGCGCCGCTCGTGTCGACCGCAGAAGGCCTGCAGCGCGAGGAGGAGCTGCAGCGCCGGCTCGCGGGCAGCAAGAATCAGATGGAAGCGGTGCGCGCGAACTTCGAGAAGCGCGCGCCGCGTTTCGAGAATCCCGCCTAATCGCTCGGTCGCACGGGGCCGCCGTGACGCGCCCACCCTTCGACGCGCCTCCCGCGAGCGTGTGCCTGCTGCGCCTGTCCGCGCTCGGGGACGTGTGCCACGCGATCGCGGTGCTGCGCGCCCTCCAGCGCGCCTGGCCCGAGACGCGCTTCACCTGGATCGTGGGCAAGCCCGAGGCGAAGCTGCTCGCGCTCGTGGATGGCGTCGAGGTGATTCCGTTCGACAAGCGCGGCGGGCTCGGCGCCGTACGCGAGCTCGGCTCGCGGCTCGGAACGCGGCGCTTCGACTTGTTGCTGATGCTGCAGGCCGCTCTGCGCGCGAGCCTGCTCTCCGCGCTGATCCCCGCGCGCGTGAAGCTCGGCTTCGACCGCGCGCGCGCCTACGAGGGCCAGTGGCTCTTCAGCAACGCGAAGATCGCGGCGCGCGCGCGCGAGCACCAGCTCGACGCGCTGCTCGGCTTCGCGGCGGCGTGCGGCGTGCGCGACCTCACGCCGCGCTGGGAGCTCGCGCTCCCCGAAGACGCGCTCCGCTATGCGCAGCAGCTCATCCCCGATGGCTCGCCACCTGCGCTCGTGATCTCGCCGTGCTCGAGCGTGCGCGAGCGCGACTGGCTGCCCGATCGCTACGCCGCGCTCGCGGACTACGCGCAGGGACGTCACGGAATGCGCGTGATCCTGTGCGGCGGGCCCAGCGAGAACGAGCGCGCGATGGGTGCGGCGATCGAGCGCGCCGCCGAGCGCGCACTCGTGAATCAAATCGGCAAAGACACGCTTCCGCAGCTGATCGCCCTGCTCGCGCGCGCGCGCGCCCTCGTCTGCCCCGACTCGGGGCCCGCGCACTTCGCCAGCGCGGTGGGCACGCCGGTGATCGGGCTGCACGCGACCTCGAACCCCGAGCGCACGGGCGCCTACTTCTCGCGCGCCTTCGCAGTGAACCGGTTCGCCGATGCCGCGCAGAAGTTCCGCGGCTGCGCGGTGAGCGAGCTGCCGTGGCAGGACCGCATCGAGGACGCGGGCGTCATGGCGCTGATCGAGGTCGCGGACGTGACGGCGCAGCTGGACGCGTTGTTAGGCTCGCGCGCATGAGAGAGCTGCGCGTCCCGATCTCCCCCGGTGAGCTGCTCGACAAGCTCACCATCCTGCGACTCAAGGCCGCCCGCATCGGAGACGCCGCGAAGCGGGCGAACGTGCAGCGCGAGCTCGCCCTGCTCGAGCAGGTGTGGCACGAGGGCGCCGGCGGCGTCGACGTGAGCGCGGAGGAGCAGGCGCTCGCGCGCGTCAACGCGGCGCTGTGGGAGACCGAGGATGCGCTGCGCTCGCTCGAAGCCGAGCAGCGCTTCGATGCCGAGTTCGTCGCGCTCGCTCGCTCGGTCTACCGGCAGAACGACGAGCGCGCGGCGCTCAAGCGCCGCGTGAACGAGAAGCTCGGCTCCGCGCTCGTCGAGGAGAAGTCGTACCGCGCGGATCGCGCGCGCTGATCCCCACCGCTCGCCTGCGCGCCGCCTGCACCGCCTTGCGCACTCGACGAGCAACACGCAGGCAACTCGCGATTCCGGGCGTCACCTCGCCGCTCGCGTCTCTCACTCACTCCCAGCGCGGTCCATTAGGTCCATGCGGGTCGGAGTGCTCACGCGGTGAACGAGAAAACTCGAGACGCAGTGCTCGCGATCGGCTTCGCGGGTGTGAGCGGCGGCGTCGCCGCGCGCCTGATCGCGCTCGGCTATCGGCCGATCAGCGTGAGCGACCCACAGGCCGCCGCCGCGCGTCTCGGTCGTGAGCCGGCGCCCGTGCGCGCCGCACTCGTGCCCGCCGACGCAGCGTTCCTCACGCCCGGCTCGCTGTTTCGCTTGATTCGCGCCTCGGGGCCGAACTCCCTGCGCTGCGTTTCGCTCGGCGCCCGCGCAGACGAGAGCCACGCCGAGCGCCTCCGGCTCGCGGGCGTCAGCGCGATGCTCTGGGCGCCCCACACCGAGCGCGAGCTCCGCTTTGCCGTGAACCGCGCGCTCTACGACGCTGGCCACGGCCAGAGCCGGCTGCATCCGCGCGCCGCCACCGATCTCGTCGCGCGCATCCGCATCGGCACGCGCGAGAAGGCGGGGCTCGTCTACTCGCTCTCCGCGCACGGTTGTTATGTCGAGACGGAGCGCCCGAGCGTTCCCGACAGCTTCGTGTCCGTGAACGTTCCGCTGCCGGACGGCGCGCTCGAGCTCCCCGCGCGCGTGCTGTGGGCGAACGTGCCTGGGAACATGCTGCGCACGAATCTGCCGCATGGCATGGCGCTCTCGTTCACGCACGTCAGCGAGGGCCAAGAGCGCGCGCTGGCGTCGTTCGTGAGCGAGCAGCTCGCGGCGCAGGGCATCGCGGCGCGCGGCGATGGCGCGGTGGCAGCGAGCGGGATGACGCGCGCTTGGGCTCGGCTGCGCGAGTGGATCACGCCCACGGCCGCGGCCTGATCGCGCACTGCGGGAGCCCGCTCAGGTCTCCCCTAACAGCGCGAGCACCGCTGCCTCTTGCGCAGCGCGAGCGCGCGCGGGCGTGAGACCCTGATCGCGGCACAGCCGGTCCCAGGCTTCGAACGACGCGACCAGCTCGATCGCGTCGCTCGTGGCATGCGTGGCCTTCGCGAGCTCGGGCAGCCACAGCGCGAGGTGTTCGCGCAGCTGCAGCACGAGCTTCTCGTGCTCGGCGTTCAGGAACGGCGAGCGCTCGCGATTCAAGTTGCCCGAGCGCTTGTAAGGCGCGATGCGCTCGAACAGGCGCGCGCGGCGCTGCACCATCGTGCGCGCGCGCTGCGCCACCCCGCCCCTCGGCTGATCCGCCGCGACGATCGGCTCCACCTCGCGGCGCAGGCGCTTCGTGACCCCCGCGTAGAGGCTCTCCATGTCCGTGAAGTGACGGAACACGCTGCGCAGGCCCACGCCCGCGCGCGCCGCGACCTGCTCTGCAGTGGGCTCGAGCACGCCCTCGCCCACCAGCTCGAACATCGCGCCGGCGATCGCGTCGCGATTGCGCTCGCCGCGCTGGACGCGCCCATCCGGTGCGCCCTTCGCCTTCGCGCGCGCGCTCGCCCGCTTCGCCGCTGCTCTCCGCTTCACCGCCGGCCTCGCAAATGCTGGCACCCACAGTGCCACAAGCGTGCGTGCGAATCCCAGGGCGAGGCGCAACGCATCGCGCGCCGTCTCGCCCAGAAATCCTGGAAGCTCGCGTGGAAGCGCGGCCATCACGCTGCCATGATCGAGGCTTCTCGCACGAAGAGGCGCCTCGATGCAAACCGCGCTGCGCTGGCTCTCACGAATTCTGGGCGCGTTCTTCTTGGTGGAGGGCGTGAGCTGGCTCGCCAACCCGGCAGGCGCCGCGCAGGGCCTCGCGATGCCGCTGCTCGACGGCCTCGGACGCAGCACCCAGGTGGGCGACTTCGCGGCGTTCTTCCTCGCGATCGGCGCCACGGCCCTCGCCGGTGCGCGCGCAGGTCACGCACGCCTGTTGTTCGTGCCCGCAGGAATCCTCGCGGCGGCGGCTCTCGGGCGCACGCTCGCATGGGCGCTCCACGGTGCGGACTTCGCGAGCGTGTTCATCGGCGTCGAGGTCATGGCTGCCGCGATCCTGGCCTTCGCCGCGACGAGACTCGATGCCAGCGCGTAACGCCTGTTAGGCGAACAGCGCCTCGCAGCCGGTTCCCGCGAGCACCTCGCCCACCGCCGCCCGATCGCCGCTCGCGAGCTCTGCATGGCCCTCGCGCAGCCACTGCAGGCACTTGCCCTGATAAGGGAACGGCTGCTGCACCCAAGGCTTGCCGTCGATCACGCACTCGACGCGCTCGGCGCGGCGCGCGAGCGCATCCGCGTTCGCGAGCAGGAAGGGCGCGTAGACGCGGCCCACTTCGGCGAAGAGCGCGCGCAGGGCGGGCGTGATCGCACCGCGCGCGATCCAGCCCGAGTCCGCCACCTCGAGGCCCGACAAGTCCTCCACGATGTCGACCCACGCGACCACGCGCGGCGCGAGCGCGAGCGCCTCGCCGCGCGGCGTCGGATCGAAGCTCGCGAGCTGCGTGAGCTGGCCGTAGAGACCGAAGTCTGCGGCGCTCGGCCGGGCTCCGAACACGAAGGGCGCCTCGCGTAGCCGCGCGTCGAGGAGCCGTAACAAGCGCCGGTAGCTCTCCTCGATCACCGGCGCCGTCGTCGCGTTCGAGCCCACCACCCACAGCCGGCCGATCTGACGCTCCGAGAACATCTTCGCAGCGGCGACCGCGTTCTCCTCGGCGTCGTCGACGCGCCGCCAGCGCGGAAGGATTGCGGCGGCCTGCGCGATGTCCGCCGCGTACGCCCAGCGGTAGTGGAACATCATCTTCGTCGCCCACTCGTCCGCGTAGTCCTCGAGCAGCGCGTCGAGGAACGCGAGCGCCGGGTCGTCCGGAATCACGGAGCGCCCGGCGTGCTCCCGCTCGAGGCGGCGAATCAGCGGCGAGGAGTCCGTGAGCGCCTCCCTGGCGAAGGGGTAGACGAGCTGCGGCAGCAGCTCGACACGCGGCCTCGGCAGCGAGCGAGCGCCGGGCGAGCCCGCTTGAACCCACGCGTGGGGGATGCGCCGGTAGCGCAGCACCGCGCGTAGCTTGCGGCTGTAGGGCGAGCCGGGCGCGCCCACGATGCGAAGCGTCGAATCGGTCACGTCGTCGTCTCCGGTTCCGGCGCAGATTATGGCACGGCCTGTGCCACAATGGCGCGCGAGGAGCCGCCATGAACTCGCGCCTTCGCCGCCTCTCGCCTTGGCTCGCCGCCGCGCTCTTCTACGCGGTGTTCCGGCTCTGGTACGACGGCTTCGCAGCGCCGCTGAGCCCGGACGAGATCGCGCGCTACGTCGCCGTGATGGAGGAGCGCGGCCAGCCACCCGAGCGCATCGCGCTCCTGCGCAAGTTCCTCGCGGAAGACGACGGCCGCGACTTCGTGATGGTGAACCTGATCGCGTTCGAGGAGGCGCCGCAGGCGGTCGGCGACATGAGGCCCGGCGAGAGCGGGCGCGACGCGATGGATCGCTACATGGCGCACATGACGCCCGCGCTGCTCGCCCGCGGCTCGCACCCGATCCTCGGCGGTGATGCGGCCGCGCACGCGATCGAGGTGTGGGGTCTGCCCGATGCGGAGCGTTGGTCGATGGCGGGCGTCGTCCGCTATCGCAGCCGGCGCGACATGATCGAGATCGCGACGCAGCCGGAGTTTCGCGACGCCCACGTCTACAAGCGCGCGGCGATGGAGAAGACCGTCGCGGTGCCGATCGCGCCCTACTTCGTCGCGGGCGGGCCGCGCCTCGCGGTCGCGCTCGCGCTCGTTGCGGGCGCGGCGCTCGCACACGCCGCGCTCGCGCGGCGGGGCGCCCAGTGACGCTCGCACGACGCATCGCACCGCTCGTGATGGGCGCGGTCACGAGCTCGCGCACGCGCGACGTGCGGCGGGCGATCGCGCGGATCTCGCGCCGCATTCGCGGGCGCGCCCGCGAGGTGCACTACTTCCACCAAGCCGGCGATCCCTACAGCCACCTCGCCGCGCAGACGCTGCGCTCGCTCACGGAGCGCTACGAGATCGCGCTCGTGCCGCACCTCGTGGCGCCGCCGAGCGACGCGGCGGCGCCCGAGCGCGCGCTGCTCGAAGCCTTCGCGCGCCGCGACGCCGCCGACGTCGCGCGTGGCTACTGGCTCGCGTTCCCCGCGAATGCAGGCGCGCCCTCGATGGACGCGCTCGCGCGCGCGCAGCGCTTGCTCGCGCACGCGATCGCGCGCGGCGGCTTCGTGGGCAATGCGGCGGCGATCGGCGCGGCGCTGTGGAACGCCGACGAGGCCGCGCTCTTGCGCTTGGGCAGCGAGCTCGGCGAAGCCAGCGAGGCGGACACGGCGGCTGCGCTCGCCGCGGGCACGGCGCTGCGCGAACGCCTCGGGCACTACCTCGGCGCGATGTTCTTCCATGAGGGCGAGTGGTACTGGGGCGTGGACCGCCTGCATCACCTCGAGCGCCGCTTGCGCGACGAAGGCGCGGTGCGGGCCGCGGCGCAGGGCGCCTTCATCGCGCCGCGCCCCGCGCCGAAGCGCGGCCCGGTCAGTAACAACCCCGGCGTCACGCTGGAGTTCTTCCTCTCGCTGCGCAGCCCTTACACCTACGCCGTGACCGAGCGCGTCTACGCGCTCGCGCGGCACTACGGCATCGAGCTCGCGCTGAAGCCCGTGCTCCCGATGGTCATGCGCGGGCTGCCGGTGCCAGCGGAGAAGCGGATGTACATCCTGCTCGACACGAAGCGCGAGGCCGAGGACGCCGGCGTCCCGTTCGGGCGCATCTGCGACCCCGTCGGGCGCCCCGTCGAGCGCTGCTTTTCCCTCTACCCGTGGGCGCGCGAGCACGGGCGCGCGGCGGAGTTGTTACTGGAGTTCATGCGCGCCGCGTGGTCGCAGGGCGTCGACACCGGAAGCGACGCCGGGCTTCGCCTCGCCGCCCTGCGCGCGGGGCTCGATTGGCGCGAGGCGCAGCAGCACGTCGACCGCGACGAGAGCTGGCGCACGGAGCTCGAAGCGAATCGCGAGGAGATGTTCGCGATCGGCCTCTGGGGCGTGCCGAGCTTCCGCGTGCGCGGCGGCGGCGCTCCGGACTACTCGACCTGGGGGCAAGACCGGCTGTGGCGCGTGGAAGAGGAAATCTGCGCGCGCGCCCCGAACCGCTGAGCCCGCGAACTCAGCGCGCCCACTTCGTGCCGGGCGGCGTGTCGCACGGCCCGCCGATGCGCTCGAGCGTGACGACGCGGTCGCCGAGATCGGGGCGGTGCCACACGAGATGCCCGTCCGCGTCGAGCTTGCGCGTGATCGCGATCGGGATGCGCGGCGGACGCAGCACGAACGCGCCGTCCTCGAAGCTCGCGATCGCCGTGATCGGCGTTCTGAAGTCGAGTGCGGAGACGTCGTGCACCGCGTTCGCTTCGGTTCCGTCCGCGCGCGCGTCCGCGATCGTGCCTCCGCCCATGTCGACGATGCGGTTTCCGCACTGCTCGATGCGCTCGACGTAGTCGTAGATGCGATCACCGGCCGGCACCCGCGTCCGCTCGCGCGCGACACCGAGCGCGTCCAACAACACGAACTTCGCGATGGCGAGCGGACGCCAGCCGGGAGCCTCGACTTGCTCTGCGCGAAGCGTCTTCCACAACCCGCGCAGGTCGGGAGCGCCGGGCGTCAGCGGCTCCGTGCAGGCAGCGAGCACCGGCGCCGGGAACTTCGCGCCGTAGCCGCCCGGCGGAGAGTGCGCGACGGGGATGTCGGCTGCGTTCACCTCCCGAACGAGCGACGGCTGTGGGCACTGCGGCTTCGGCTCCGCCCGTGCTTCGACAGCGAGAGCGAGCAGCAAGGCAACGCGCGCCGCGGACGCGCGCGTCACTGCGCCTCCGTCTTGCCGTGCGACTCACGCAGCGAGAGCCACAGCGCGAGCGCGACGACGGGGACGCCGTAGAGCGCGCCGAACTTTCCGGGCGCGTCGACGCTGAGCGGCTTCCACACCCATAACAACCATGCGCCCGCGACCTGCTTCGCGAGCAGAAACGCGAGCAGCGTCGGAACCCAGCGCCGATAGCGCGTGACCACGCCGAGCTCGATCACGCCCCACGCGATCTGGTCCAGGCCGATCGAGGCGAGGAAGCTGATCGTCGGCGCCGCGTTGTGCGTGAGGTCGATCCCGGCGATGCGGCTCGCGCCCGAGTCCTGCCAGAACACGTGCACCCAGCCGCGGAAGGCGTTGATCGCGATCTGGAGCCACAAGAACCCAATCGCGAGCGGAGAGCCGCGGTACTCGTTGTCGGGCGGCGGCAGAATGCGCATGCGCGATCAGGCCGGCGTGCGCGCGATGAAGTCGAGCGTGATCCGCGCAAGCTCTTCGCCCGCGTCTTCCTGCACGAAGTGCCCCGCGCCCGCGATGATCGTGTGCGGCTGGCCCTTCGCACCGGGCACTTCGGCTTGGAAGCGCGCGTCGCCGCCCTTCGTCACCGGATCGCTGTCGCTGAACGCGGTGAGGAACGGCTTCGCGAAGCGCCCGAGCGCCTCCCACGCGCGCCGGTTGTCAGGAATCGCAGTGTCGTCGGGCAGGATCGGCACCAGCGTGGGGAAGCGGCGCGCGCCGGCGACGTAACGCTCGTCGGGAAACGGCGCGTCGTACGCCGCCGCTTCAGCGGGCGCGAGCTTCGGGCACATCGCGCGCAGGACGTTGCCCGGCGTGAACGCGGGCGACTCGGCGCAGTGCTTCTGCCAGTGCATGAAGGGCGGCGCAGCGCCGGGCTTCGTCGCGGCAAAGCCCCGCGCGACCTCGAGCATCGTCTTCGGCACCGGCAGCTGCGCGTAGAGCGCGCGCAGCGGCACTGCGGCGGCGTCGGGGATGCCGCGCGCGTCGGGCAGGCCCGTGTTCGACGTAACGACCCGCGCGAAGCGTTCGGGCAACTCGGCCACGAGGCGCAGCCCGATGAGTCCGCCCCAGTCTTGGCAGACGAGCGTGATGCCGCGCAGATCGAGCGCGAGGGTGAACGCGCGCATCCACGCGACGTGGCGCGCGTACGAGTAGTCCGCAGTGCGCGTGGGCTTGTCCGAGCGCCCGAAGCCGACGAGATCCGGCGCGATCACGCGATGACCCGCCGCGGCGAAAAGCGGGATCAGCTTGCGATAGAGGTACGACCAGGTCGGCTGGCCGTGCAGGCACAGGACCGGCGCCGCCGCGCGCGGGCCTTCGTCGACGTAGTGCACGCGCAGCGTGCCGCCCTCGCCGTCGGCGACGCTCACGTAGCGAGGTGCGTACGGCCAAGCGGGAAGACTCTCGAAGCGCGCGTCCGGCGTGCGAACGAAGTCCATCGCGGGCTCCTCGTGCTTGTTAGGGGCGCGTCGTCGTGGCGAGCAGCCACTGGCCCTCGAGGCCCGCCGCGCGGTGCACGCCGATGGCGGCGACTTCGGGGCTCGTGGCGATCTCGACGAACGCCTTGCGCGAGGGGTACTCGACCAGCGCCGCGACGTGGAAGCCTTCGGCGCCGCCGCCGATCACCTGCGAGTCCACCTCGCCCTGCCAGAGGAAACGCCCGCCGCGCGACTCGACGAGCTTCCGCATCGCCTCGCCGTAGCGCATGTACGCCTCGCGTCCCGAGCTGCCGTCGTCCGGGGCCGTCGCCTCGGCCTTGAAGCGCAGCAGGTTCAGCATCACGACCGGGCCCGACTCGGGGCTCGCGAGCAGCGCTTCGAGCTGCGCCTTCTTCGGATACACCGCGATCATTGCTTCGCACCTCTTGTGGCACATACAATGCCACAACTCGCCCTTGCGGGCGCGGAGGCTCGCGATGCGCAGGCTCGTCGTCGTTCTCGCGATCGCGGCGGCGCTCGGCGCGCTGCTCTGGGCGAACCGCATGGAGCTGATCATGAGGGGCCCCGGCGTCGTCGGGCGACTCGTCGACCCCGTAGGCGAGAACGTCGCCGTCGTGTGGGAGGCCGGACCGGCGCAGCCGGCGAGCGGGGTGCGCCCGCCGAACGTCGTCGTGATCGTGGCCGACGACCTCGGCTACAACGACCTCAGCTTCGGCGGCGGAGGCGTCGCGAACGGCGCCGTGCCGACGCCGAACATCGACGGCATCGCGCGCGCCGGGGTCGAGTACACGCGCGGCTACGCCGGCAACGCCACCTGCGCGCCCTCGCGCGCCGCGATCATGACCGGGCGCTACCCCACGCGCTTCGGCTTCGAGTTCACGCCCGCGCCGAAGCCGTTCATGCGCCTCATCGCGTGGATGCGGCGCAACGAGCCGCTGCCCCCCCATCTACTTCGAGGAGCGCGAGGCCGGCGTTCCCCCGGTGGCGGACCAAGGCGTGCCTCCGAGCGAGATCACCCTCGCGGAGTTGTTACGGGGCGAGGGCTACCGAACGCTCGGCCTCGGCAAGTGGCACCTCGGCGAGTCGGCGAGATTCCATCCCAATGCGCAGGGCTTCGACGAGTACCTCGGCTTCGCGCAGGGCGCGTCGCTGTTCATGAACGAAGACGACCCGCGCGTCGTGAATTCCAAGCAGGACTTCGACCCGATCGACAAGTTCCTGTGGGCGAACCTCGTGTTCGCGGTGCGCAAGGACGGGGGCGAGCGCTTCGCGCCCGACGCGTACATGACCGACTACCTCGCGCGCGAAGCCGCACGCGCGATCGAAGCGAACCAGCACCGCCCGTTCTTCCTGTACCTCGCGTTCAACGCGCCCCACACGCCGCTGCAGGCGCTGAAGAGTGACTACGACGCGCTGCCGCAGATCGAGAATCACACGCTGCGCACCTATGCCGCGATGATCCGTGCGCTCGACCGCGGCGTCGGCGAAGTCTTGGGGGCGCTGCGCGCGCACGGCCTCGAAGAGAACACGCTGGTGTTCTTCACCAGCGACAACGGCGGCGCGGACTATGTCGGCATTCCCGACCTCAACCAGCCCTATCGCGGTTGGAAGATGACGTTCTTCGAGGGCGGCATCCGCACGCCGTTCTTCGCGCAGTGGCCCGCGCAAATCCCAGCCGGCACGCGCTTCCACACGCCTGCGGCGCACGTGGACATCTTCGCGACCGCCGCCGGCGCCGCGCGAGCGACGCTGCCGAGCGACCGCGTCATCGACGGCGTCGACCTCGTGAAGCTCGCGCGCGGCGAAGCGCAGGGGCGCGCGCACGCCGCGATCTTCTGGAGGAGCGGCCACTACCGCACGATCCTCGCCGACGACTGGAAGCTGCAGGTGAGCGAACGCCCTGACAAGCAGTGGCTCTTCGATCTCGCGAACGACCCGGCCGAGCGCACCAACCTCGCGGGCGCTCGCCCCGACAAGCTGGCCGAGCTCGCCGCGATCCTCGCGGAGCACGAGGAGCAGATGGTGCTGCCCGCCTGGCCTGCGCTGATCGAGGGCCCGATCGCGGTGGATCGCACGCTCGACGCGCAGCGTGTGGAGGGGGAGGAGTATGTGTACTGGGCGAACTAGCGGCCGTTGCGGCGGTACTCGTCAGCTCGCCCGAAAGAACCCCCGCCACACGAACGGCACGAAGAAGCCGTAGTAGAGCTGGTTCGGCACGAGCCTCACGGGCCAGCCCGTGTCGTAGCCGGCGAGGATGATCACGTCGGCAGCGGCCCAGAGTCCGTAATAAGCGGCCATGTAGCCGAGCACGCGGCGCACGAACTGTGCGTGATGCGGGTGTGTCGCGGCGTTGGGGAGCGCGAGGCGCGCGAGGGCGAAGGCGAGAACGAGCGAGATCAGCTCGTGCGTGAGCCACATCGCCTGCGCGGGGACGCCGCTGAGCGAGACGAGGCCCGCGAGCACGGGCGCGATCGTGCTGAGCGCGGCGGCTTCGAGGGCCGCGCGGCGCGTGGTCTGCTCGGGCGTGCGGAAGCGCAGCACGAGCCAGAACACGCGGAAGTCGCCGAGGACGACGAACGTCGTGCCCAACAGGTTGCCCGCGAGGTTCGGGTGGAGGCCGGCGGCGGTGAACTGCGCGCCAAGCCACTTCGCGAACGGGCCCGTCGCGACGGGATCGAGCAGCGTCTCGAGCGTGAAGAGCGTGACCCACAGCGAGACGAAGGGCGCCAGCGCGGGATCGAGCGCGTCCTCGCGGCGCTCGCGCGCGATCGCGCGGTAGAGCAGGAACGCGAACGGCACGACCATCACCGCGAACGGGAACTGCCAGCCCGCGTTGTAGAACGCTTGCCAAGTCGGCGCGCTCATGCGCGCTCCGCCTCGCGGCGCAGCGCGCGCTCGAGGCGCGGCCACAGGCGCGCGCGATCGAGCAGCGCGTTGCACCACCCGTTCGTGATGCAATACGCGACGTCGTGCTGCGCGCGGTGATGCGCTGCGTGCGCTTCCGCGCTGATCGCGAGGCGCAGGCGCTGGAGCAAGCGCGCGACGCGCGGCGCGCGCGGCATGTGCGCCCAGCGATGGATCTGGTTCGTCGTGAAGAGCCCTGCACTCGCGGACATCAGCCACGTCCACACCGCGCTGAGCGAGAGCGTGTCACCGAAGAAGGGCGCGAGCTCCGAGCCGAGCACGAGCATCGGCGTGAGCGCCAGCGCGTTGTTGCCGGACAGCTCGACGAAGCCGTGCGTCGTGATCTCGCGCGGGTCGACGTGGTGCTCGCGGAACGGACGGATCACCGCGGGACCGAGCAGCGGCGTGCGCTCGCTGCCGAAGCGATCGCACAGGAAGTGCACGAGGCCGCTGCCGAAGTCCGCGAATGCCCAGCCGAACAGCGCCGCGAGCGCGAGCAGCGGCAGCCACGCGAGGGGTGGCAGCGCTTCGATGCGCGCGAGCGCGAGCGCAGTGAGCGCGGCGGCGAGCGAGAGCGAGAAGAAATCGAGCGCGACGAGCCAGCGCTTGCGGCGCACGGGCGCCGGCTGCGCTCCCCTGGCAAGCGAAGCGCGCAGCGAGGCGGAGTCGCCGGAGCCGCGCGGAGTCGATGCGGTCGCGCTCACGACGCGAAGCTCCCGTGCCGGCCCGCGCCCGCCGCAAAGCGCGCGGCGCCTTGTTGCGTCTCACCGCTCTCGATCACCGCGACGCCGTGGCGGTACTCGTTCGCGAGCGCGGCAGCTTCGGGCAGGCTCCACTGCTCGAGCGCGCTGCGGCGGTCGGCGCGCATGCAGCCGTTCGGGAACGCGGCGATCTCGGCGGCGAGCTGCTCGGCAGCGGCGCGCGCGGTTCCGTTCGCGACGACGCGATCCGCGAGACCGATGCGATGCGCCTCGTCCGCCTGAACAGGTCGCCCGGTGAGGATCATGTCGAGCGCGCGGCCTTGGCCCACGATGCGCGGCAATCGCACGGTGCCGCCGTCCACGAGCGGCACACCCCAGCGGCGGCAGAACACGCCGAACGTCGCGCCCTCCTCCGCCACGCGCAGATCGCACCAGAGCGCGAGCTCGAGCCCGCCCGCGACCGCGTAGCCCGCGACCGCGGCGATCACCGGCTTCGAGAGCTGCATGCGCGTCGGCCCCATCGGCCCGCCGGCGTCGAGCGAGCCGCGCACGTCGAGCGCGCGCGGCGGCACGACGCGGTTGCCGCGCGAGGTCGCGACCGCCTTCAGGTCGGCGCCCGCGCAGAAGTTTCCGCCCTCACCCCACAGCACCGCGACGCGCGCGCCCGCGTCGCGCTCGAACTCGTCGAACGCGGCGGCGAGCGCTTCGGCGTGGATGCGGTCGACGGCGTTGCGCGCTTCGGGGCGCGAGTGGATCACGGTGGTCACGAAGCCGTTCTTCTCGACGCGAACCGGCATGTGGCTCCTCAGCGAAGGGGCGGAACGGGAGGCAGCTCGGGCTCGACGGGGACGCCGAGGCCCTCGGCGACCATCGACAGCATCGTGTACTGGCCGACGAGAAACGGAATCTCGACGAGCTGCGCGTCCGTGTACTCCGCGCGCAGCGCAGCCCAGGTCGAGTCCGAGAAACGATGCGTAGCGTGCAGCTCGTCCGCCGCGCGCAGCAGCAGCAGCTCGCGCGCCGCGAGCGACGCGCCGCCCTGCTCCGCAACGCGCGCGATCTCTTCGTCGCTCATGCCGGCGGTGCGCGCGTAGGCGGCGTGATGCCCCCACTCGAAGCGCGACTGCGAGCGCCAGGCAGCGCGCAGCGCGAGCAGCTCGGATTCACGCCGCGAGAGCACGCCGCGCTGCGCCAGCGCGGTCGCGAAGTCGAGGAAGGGTCCCAGCAAGGTGGGGTGGTACGCGATCACGGTGAGGATCGGCAGGGGCTTCGGCTGAGGCGCGGCCTCGCCGGTCAGCTGCGACACCTGCGGCAGAGTGCGCGCGATCTGCGCGCGCGTCTCCGCACTCCACTGCGCCTCGGGCAGCGGCGCGAGGCGCGCTTTCGCGTCCTGCGCGTTCGCCGCGAGCGCAGCGAACGCGCTCAAGGCCGCCGCGATCCGTCGTGCGCGCATCTCGCTCCCCCAACGACACGAAGGGCGCGGGCGACTCGCATCGCCCGCGCCCTCATCTTGTCATGCACTGCGCGGATTGCGCAGTGCCGCCACTTACTTCTTCACGGTGCCGGTGGGCACGTCGCGGAACGCGATGCCCTTGTCCGCGCGCCACTCGGCCGGAAGACCGAGCACGCGCTCGGCGATGATGTTGCGCATGATCTCGTCGCTGCCGCCCGCGATGCGGATGCCGGGCGACGCGAGGTAGCCCTCCATCCAGCTCGCGTCGGGCGCGGCGCTCGCGTCGAGCAAGCCGCCCGCGGCGCCCTGCAGCTCGCTCGCGAACGACGCCATCTGCTGCGAGAGCGGTGCGCCCACGGCCTTGCCGATCGAGCCTTCGGGCCCGGGCGTCTTGCCGCTCGAGAGCGCGCTCAGCGTGCGGTAGCCCGTGTACTGCAGACCCTTCGACTGCACGAAGTAGTCGGCGAGCTTCTGCCGCACCGCGCTGTCCTGGATCGCGGGCTTGCCGTTTCGCTTCACCTTGCGCGCGAGCCGGAACAGATCGCGCACGCGGCCTGCGCCCTGGCCGGCGCCGATCGACACGCGCTCGTTCATGAGCGTCGTGATCGACACCTTCCAACCCTCGCCCACGCCGCCGAGGCGCTGCGAGTCCGGCACGCGCACGTTGGAGAAGAACACCTCGTTGAAGCCGGAGCCGCCGTTTATCTGCTTGATCGGGCGCACTTCGACACCCGGCGAGTGCATGTCGATGATGAAGTAGGTGAGGCCGTCGTGCTTCGGCACGTTCGGATCGTGGCGCGTCACGATCATTCCCCAATCGGAGAAGTGCGCGCCCGTCGACCAGATCTTCTGGCCGTTGATGATCCAGTCGTTGCCATCGCGCACTGCGCTGGTGCGCAGGCCTGCGAGATCCGAGCCCGCAGCGGGCTCGCTGAAGAGCTGGCACCACACGACTTGGCCGCGCGCCATCTCCTTGATGAAGCGGTCCTTCTGCGCCTGCGTGCCGTGGGCCATGATCGTTGGCCCGAGCATCCCGTGGCCGATGCCATAGATGTTCGGCGGCACGTGATACTTCGCTTCTTCCTGATTGAAGATCACGTTCTCGAGCCGCCCGAGGCCCTGGCCGCCGTATTCCTTCGGCCACGTGAGCACGGCCCAGCCGGCGTCGAACTTGGTGGCCTGCCACTTCTTTGCCCACGCGATGTCGTCGGCAGTCTCTTTCTCGAACTCGTCTCCCCCCGCCGCGTCGGGGCTGAGGCGCTTCATGTGCTTGTCGAGGAACGCGCGCGCCTTGGCGCGGAACTCGGCTTCTTGCGGCGTGTCGTCAAAGTTCATGTTGGGTTCCTTCGTTGCTCTGAAGGGAAGTTGTTAGAGCGTCGCGTCGACGCGGTTGACGAGAGCGTCGCGCCACTCGCTGGGCGAGCCGATCGCGGCTGCGAGCGCGCGGGCGCGGCGGTAGAACAGGTGGCAGTCGTACTCCCACGTGTAGCCGACGCCGCCGTGCATCTGGATCAGCTCTTCGCTGGCGAGCGTGAAGGCGTCGCACGAGGCGACGCGCATCGTGGCCGCCGCGACCGGCAGCTCCTCGTTGCCGTTCGAGAGCGCCCACGCGGCGTAATAACCGTTCGAGCCCGCGATCTGGATCTTGCAGAACACGTCGGCCATGCGGTGCTTCAGCGCCTGGAAGGAGCCGATCGCGCGGCCGAAGGCGAAGCGCGACATCGTGTAGTTGCGCGTCAGCTCGAGCGCGCGCTCGGCGCCGCCCACCTGCTCGTAGCCGATCAGCACCGCGGCGCGATCGAGCACCGCGGTCGCGATCTTCGCGCCCTGCCCGGCGGCGCCAAGCCGCTCGCCGGCGGCGTTCTTGAACTCGAGCTTCGCCTGCGGGCGGCTCGGATCGAAGGCCGCGAGGTTCGTGCGCGTCACGCCCGCGCCGTCGAGCGGGACGATCGCGAGCGAGACACCTGCACGTTCCTTCACGACCACCACCGCGATGCCCGCGGCGCCGCCGTCCGGCACCGGGAACTTCACGCCGTTCAGCTTGGCGCCGTCGAACGTGACGGTGGCATCGGCCGGATTGAAGTCGCCCGCGCCTTCCGCGAGCGCGAACGTGCCGATCAGCTCGCCCGACGCGAGCTTCGGCAGGTACTTCTTCTTCTGCTCGGCGCTGCCGGCCTGCAGAATCGCCTCGGCGCACAGGTAGATCGACGACGAGAACGGGATCGGCGCCAGCGCGCGTCCCAGCTCCTGCCCGATCAGCGCCAACTCGAGGTAGCCGAGCCCCGCGCCGCCGTACTCCTCGGGGATCGCGGTGCCGAGCCAACCCAGCTCCGCGACGCCCTTCCACAGATCCGCCGCGTACGGCTGGCCGGATTCGAGCACCTTGCGGCACACCTCGAGCTTGCTGTTCTCGGTGAGATAGTCGCGCGCGGCTTTCTGGACGAACTTCTGGTCGTCGGAGAACTCGAGATTCATGAAGTGGGGCTCCACCTGAGTTGGGGAAATCGGAAGCGGCGCAGCATACGCCAGCGAGATTTGCGTCGCTGCGGGTCGACCCCGCGAGTGGCTGCGACGTGACCGTCTACCGCCTCCCGCGCGCCCATCTGTTTCCCGATCCCGCGGAAGCGGAGCCTTCGGGGCTGCTCGCGGTCGGGGGCGATGTCTCGCCCGAGCGCGTGCTGCTCGCGTACGCGAACGGGATTTTTCCTTGGTACGAGAGGCCGCCCATCCTTTGGTTCTCCCCCGATCCGCGCGGCGTGTTGCCGCTCGCCCCGCGGTCCGCACTGCACGTGCCGCGGCGCCTCGCGCGCACGCTGCGCCAGGGCCTCCTCCGCGTGAGCTTCGACGCAGCGTTCGAAGACGTGATGCGCGCGTGCGCGACCGCGCCGCGCGACGGTCAACGCGGCACCTGGATCACGGACGAGCTCGCGGACACGTACCTCGCGCTGCACGCGCGCGGCTTCGCACACTCGTGCGAGGCGTGGCACGGCGCGCGGCTCGTAGGCGGCGTGTTCGGCATCGCGATCGGCGACGCGTTCTTCGCCGACTCGATGTTCCACACCGCGCGCGACGCGTCGAAGGTCGCTCTCGTGTCGCTCGCGCAGAAGCTCGCCGCCGACGGCTACGCGCTGGTCGACTGTCAGCTCCCGACCGATCACCTTGAGACGCTCGGCTTCGAGAGCTGGCCGCGTGCGCGCTACCTGCGCGAGCTCGCGAAGGCGGTGTCCGGGAAGCGCGCGCCCGAGAAGTGGGCGAGCGCGTGAGCGCGCAGATCACTCGCGACGGAGACACGGTCGTGTTCACCCGCGCGTGGTCCGCGCGCGCACCGCTCGCGCGCGTGATCGAGGCGACGCGGCTCGAACGCACGCCCGAGCTGCACCCGCTGATCACGCGCGTGGCGCAGCTCGTGGAGAGTGGCGCGCGGAGCGAGTGCGTCGTGCACGAGACCGTGCCGCTCGGACCGCTGCGTCTCCCTAACAGCTACCGAGCCGCGCGCGAAGTCGTCGCGGCGAACGAGCAGGCCGCGCGCCTCGTGCTCGAAGCGAGCGCCGCGCTCGGCACCACGCTGCGCCACGAGCTCGCGCTGCGCGCCGAGGGTGCGCGCACCGAGGTGACGCACGTCGTGCGCGTGCGCGCGCCGCGCCTCGTGCTCGGCTTCGTCGCGCGCACCGCGGAGCGCGCGCACGACGCGTGGGTGGAGCGCGTCGCGGCCTGGGCGGAGCGCGCGTAGCGCCTGCGCTACCTCGCTCCTCCCGCGCGCAATCCCGCGCGCGGCCGCCTCGGAGCGACTCATGCCCACCCCCACGAAGCTCCCCACCTACCGCGAGCTTCCCGCCAAGCCCGGCAACCCGCCGCACACCGCGTGGGGCCTGTTCGGCGACGGCGACAACGTGGGCATGTTCAACCTGCAGACGCCCGAGGTCGTCGTCGCGGCGGCGCGCCTCGTTCGGAAGGGCGCCGTGTTCGCGATGAACTGGGAGCAGGAGCAGCCGAACCCGCCGCTGTTCGGGCGCGGGAAGTTCCGGCACACGGTGTTCCGTGAGATTCCGATCGGGCACCACGGCGACGACGTGCTCGACAACTTCTTCACGCAGGCGTCGAGCCAGTGGGACGGGCTCACGCACGTGGGCGACTACGAGCACGGCTTCTGGGGCGGCGTGAAGAACGAGCAGCTGCGCAACAACCCTGACAAGTCGCGGCTCGGCATCGACCACTGGGCGCGGCGGGGCATCGCGGGCCGCGCGCTCGTGCTCGACATCGAGCGCTACCGAAGGGCCGTGGGTCGGCCGCTCGACTGCAGCGTGGACGACAAGATCACGGTGGAGGATCTCGAGGGAACGCTGCGCGCGCAGAAGGTCGAGCCGAAGCCCGGCGACGTCTGGACCATTCACACGGGCTGGATCGCGTGGTACGAGCAGCAGACGCCGCAGGTGAAGCAGCGCCTTGCGATCACCGCGACGCTGCGCACGCCAGGCCTCGCCTGCAGCGAGGCGATGGCGGAGTGGATCTGGAACCGGCACCCCGCCGCCCTAACAACCGACACGCCCGCGCTCGAGTCGTGGCCGCCGCCCGGGTTCACCGAGCCGAACGGCTTCCTGCATCACTGGATCATCGGGCGCTTCGGCATGGCGATCGGCGAGATGTTCCAGACGACGGGGCTCGCCGCGGACTGCGCGGGCGATCGCGTGTACGAGGGGCTCTTCGCCTCCGCGCCGCTGAACATCCGGGGCGGGACTGGAAGCCCGCCGAACGCGCTCGTGATCAAGTAGGCGGGGGTCGCTCCCGTTCCGCGACTCCGCCTCAAGAGAAGGCGCAGGCGCTCCGATCCACCCCCCTGAGGTTGGAGGAGGGGTGCGCGCAGCGATTCCGAGTCTCCGCCGCCGCCTGTTCGCGAGTCTGGCGTCACGCATCGGCTTCTTCGTGTTTGCCGCCACACTCGCGAGCGCGCTCGCCGTGGCCTTCACGTCCGCGCTCGCGGTTCGCGCCTTCCTGCGCGACCGCGTCCAGGACCGCATCCCCGAAGCCGCTGCCCGAGCGCGAGACCAACTCGAGCTCTGGTACACGCAGCGCGCCCTGGACGTCGAGGTGTTCTCGCACAGCGAGATCATCGGCGACCTCGCCCGCGGCGACCGGGCGCAGTCGCGCGTCGAGGCGGAGCAGTACTTGAGCTACGTGCGCTCCGGCCTTCCCGTCTACTCGTCGATTTTTGCGCTCGATGCGAGTGGCCGCGTCCTCGCTCACATCGGCGGCGAGTTTCCGGTCGGCCCCGCGCTCGCTCAGCGGATCGCGCGCGTCGACGCGACCTCCATCTCAGGCGTGCTCGGTTCTCCTCAGGGGCCCGTGCAGCTCATCTCTGCACGGGTCGCAACGAAGGGAGGGGCGCGCGTTTCGCTCCACGCGGTGCTTCCGATCCGCGCGCTCGGCGACGAGCTCGCGCGCGGTGTTGGAGAGAACGCCGGGCGCCTGCACGTCTATGACGAGAGCGGCGCGCTCGTCGCGAGCTCGCAGCCGGCGTTCGCGGGCGAGCTCGCGGAGGGCCTGCGCGAGGAGGCCACGACGCGGGTGGTCGACTATCTCGCGAGCGATCGCGTGCGCGTCGTCGCGAGCGCGCAGCGACTCGAGCGCCTGCCGTGGCGGGTCGTATTCGAGGGCGACTACGGAGCCACGTTCGCGCCGATCGCGTCGATCCTGACCCGCATGGTCGGATTGAATCTCGGGATCGTGGTCGTGCTCGCAGGCGTCGCGTTCGCGATCGCGTGGTTCCTGCTGCGACCGCTGCACCAACTCTCGGAAGCCGCGGTGCGACTGCGCGACGGCGAGACGGACGTCCACCTGCCGATCGTCTCGGCGGACCACGAGGTCGGAGTGCTCGCCCGCAGCTTCGCGGAGATGGTCGAGAGCCTGACCAGCGCGCGCGCGCGGCTCGAGCAGCTCGCGATCACGGACGGCCTCACGTGCATCCACAACCACCGCTTCTTCCAGGATCGGCTCTCGGAAGAGATTCTCGCGGTCGACGCTCACGGCGGGCCTCTCACCCTGATCCTTCTCGACATCGACGACTTCAAGCAGCTCAACGACCGCTTCGGGCACGCCACCGGCGACGCGGTTCTGGAAGACCTCGCGCTGCTGCTGACCGGAAACGCGCGCGCGCACGACATCGTCGCCCGCTACGGCGGCGAAGAGTTCGCCGTGCTTTGCCCGGGGCTCGGAGTCGACGCGGCTGTCGCGCTCGCGGAGCAGATGCGCCTCGCCGTGCACTCGCATCGATTCCGCGTCGCCGGCGCGGACGAAACGCTGCCCGTGACCGTCTCGATCGGGGTCTCCAGCTATCACGGCGACCGAGTGCGCTTCTTTGCAGACGCGGACCGTGCCCTCTACGCCGCCAAGCACGCCGGCAAGGACTGCGTGCACTGTGCGGACGAGGCGTGACGCCGCCCGCGCTCAGCGAGCCTTGCGCAACAAGCTGGAGTGCACGAAGCCGACCTTGCCCGTAGTGGTTCGCACGAGCGACCAATCGGCCTCGCGCGCCTCGACGAACACGGGCAGCGACGCCGTCAGCGTGGCGAGCACTTCGGCGCCCTGGCTCGGTGCCGTGCGCAGATTCACGCGCGACCCTTCGATGAAATGCGTGCTCGCGTTGGCGGCAACCCGGTCTGCCTCCTCATCGAGAGCACCGGTGATGCGGCGCGCGCGAGAGATGAAGAACACCGCGGAGCCGACGCGATTCGCCGCGAGCTGGCGCTCGGCCTCTGCCAGCTTCTCGCGCGCCTCGCGCACTCGATCGTCGCGCCAAGGCGCGCGGCGGCTGGCGCGCTCCAGCTGGATTCGAGCCTCCGCGAGTGCAGAGACCGCCTCGGCCCGCCCCTGCGAGCCGCGCATGCCGGACTCGACCGCGAGCAGCGTCTCTTCCGCAGCGCGCAGGTCCTCGCGCAGGCGTTCGATCTCGAACTCGAGCGCTCGGACGCGATCTTCGTCTGCTCGCCGCTGCACGTCCGGAGGTGGCTGCGCGACGACGGGCGGCGCCGGCGGCGCAGGCGCCACTGGCGGCGGGGGCGGGGGCGGCGCGGAAGCGCACGCGGTCGTGAGAAGCGCAGCGACAAGCAGGATTTTCGACATTCGACACCCCGTCGATCGTGGGCATCGACTCGCACGCGCGAGGCCTTGAGTCGCTTCGGGGACGAAGCGCTACTCGAGCGTCGCGTAGCTCGTGCTGCGGTCGTTCGCGCGCCTCCCGGCCAGCACGGCCGCGCAAGTCGTCAGGTCGCGGGCCCACTCGTCGATCACCGGCGCGTTGGCGGCGCAAACGGTGCTGTGCAGCGAGTCGGGCGGCGTCTGGCGGTCGTGGAACCAGCCGCCGCGCGCGAGGAGCGCGTCGCCGAGGGCGAAGGCGTCGAGTCCGGAGCCGGGCGCGGCGGTGAAGGCGACGATCTGGGCTTCGGGGCTCCCTAACACCTCGAGGCCGGGGACGGCGCGGATGGCGGCGAGCATCTTGTCGCGCGTTTCGAGCGTGGTGCGCGTCAAGCGGTCGTAGCCTTCGAGGCCGAGGCGCTGCATCACCGCCCACGCGCACGCCATCGGCAGGCCGGCGCGCGTGCCCTGGATGTTCGGGCTCGCGTAGAAGCCGCCGAGCCACGCGTCGAACACGAAGGTCTGGTACTGCCGCAGCGATTTCGTCCTGTGGAGAATCACGCTCGCGCCCTTCGGCGCGTAGCCGAGCTTGTGGATGTCGGCGGAGACCGTGGTCACGCCGGGCACGCGGAAGTCCCAGGGCGGGACTCGGTAGCCGAGGCGCTCGGCGAAAGGCAGCACGAAGCCGCCCATGCAGGCGTCGACGTGCATCGAGCAGCCGACTTGTTGGGCGAGCTCCGCGAGCTCCGGAATCGGGTCCACGACGCCCTGCGGATACTGCGGCGCGCTGCCGACGATCAGCGCGGTGTTCGCGTTCACGCACGCGGCCATGGCCTCGACGTCGGCGCGGTAGTCCGCGCGCACGGGCACGCTGTGCACGCGCAGCCCGAAGTAGTGCGCGGCTTTGTGGAACGCGGCGTGCGCGCTGTTCGGCAGCACGATCTCGGGAGCCGTGATGCCGCGCTCCGCCTTCGCGCGCTCGCGCGCGGCCTTCACGGCGCACAGGATGCTCTCGGTGCCGCCGCTCGTCATGAAGCCGGCGACACCGGCGTCCCCGTGCAGCAGCGATGCGGTCCAGCCGCACACCTCGCTCTGGATCTCGCCGAGCGACGGGAACGCCTTCGTGTTGAGCGCGTTCTCGTGCAAGAACTCGCGCGCCACCGCCTCCGCGATCTCGTGCACCTCGGGGCCGCCGTCGTAAACCATTCCGAACGTGCGCCCTTCCCTCCAGCGCGCGTCGCGCGCGCGCTTGGTTGTTAGGGCGGAGAGAATCTCGGAAGCCGGCTTGCCGCGTTCGGGGAGGCTCATGCGCGCAGTATGCGCGATCAGTCCCGCTCGAACTCCGCAATCTCCGCGAGCATCGATTCCGCGCGCACGACGCTGCGGCCCGCGAGCTCGTCGTCGACGCGCTTCGCGAGCGCGGGGCGCCGCACGCTGCGCAGCCAGCGCAGCCCGAGCCACGCGAGCACCGGCACGAGCACGACGTTCGCGAGCAGCCAGACGAGCGCCTGTGGCTGCTGCGCCCACTCGAACCAGCCGACCATGCGGGGCAGCTCCTCGCCCCAGCGCGCGGCGCCATCGAGCTGCGCGAACACGACGAGCGTCACAGGGAGCCACATCGCGCAGCCCGACACGATCAGGAACGGCGCCGCGCGCAGACGTCGCTCGCGCAGCTGCGCGAGCTGCCTCTGCAACGCGAGCACCGGCGCCGCGTGGTCGATGCGCGATACGTCGACGAGTTCGCGCACCGCGAGCGCCGTGATCAGCGCCGCCCACGCCTGCCCGATCGCGCCGAGCGCGAGCAGGCCCAGCGACGCGCGGTGCTCCACCCAGAACAGCGCGAACCACACGACCATCAGCGCGCCGAGCGCCGCCTGCGCGAGCTGCGCCCCGACGAGCGGCCGCAGCGCGCGCCGCACGTCGAGCAGCCGCGCACGCCGATAGCTCGCCAGCTCGACCGCGTGGACGCGCTCGATGCGCCGCTCGAGCGCCTGCCACGCGAGCTTCAGCTCGTCGATCTCCACCACGTCGCTCGTACTCATGACTTCCCTCCGCTGAGCTCACCGCGCAGGCGCTGGCGCAAGCGGCTCAGCTTCGTCGCCACGTTCGATTCCGAGATGCCGAGCACCTCGCCGATCTCGCGCTGACTGCGCTCGTCGAGGTGCAACAACAACAGCGCCCGATCGAGCCGCGCGAGCCGCGCGATCGCCCGCTCGAGCGCATGCGCGCGCCGCGCGTCCTCGAGCGATTCGTCGGGCGAAGTCTGCGATGCCACCGACTCCGCATCGAGCGGCTCCGCGACACCGCGGCGCTCGCGCCCGCGCAAGTACGAAACGCCGACGTTCAGCGCGACGCGATACATCCAAGTCGCGAACGGCCGCGACGCGTCGTAACGCGGAAACGACCGCCAAAGCTGCGCCGCAATCTCCTGCGCCAGATCCGCCCGATCCTCCGCACTCGCCGCAAACGTGTGCGCAACCTTCACGACGATTCCGCGGTGCTGCGCCAGCAACCCCGCGAACCGCTCTCGCGCACCCGCCTCCGCCATCCCGAGTGCCCTCGCTTCCACAAACGGCTTCGCGTCCATTCTGCAGAAGTGATTCGCCGGACTCGCGGAAACATCACAGCCGATCGCACACCCGAATGCCCCAACCAGCGCGCAGCGTTGGGCTTCGGGCGCCTCGATGGCGCCCGAAGCCCACCCTCCTCCAAACAAGTCGGCGCGCTGAAGCGCGCACGAGAAGCGAAGCGGCGCGGCGTCCGCCGTCGGCGGAGAGCGGGGGCAGGCCGAGGAGGAACAGATGGCCGCCGCAGGCCTGCCCCCGCTGGAGCCGACGGCGGGCTGAATCCCTCCGACTCTTCTCTTCGCGGCAGAGTCCCCGACTGCCGCGTCCTAAAACGTCACCACCGTCCGAATCGACTTCCCCGCATGCATCAACTCGAACGCCTCGTTGATGCGCTCGAGCGGCAACACGTGCGTGATCAGCGGATCGATGCGGATCTTCCCGTCCGTGTACCAGTCCACGATCTTCGGAACGTCCGTCCGCCCGCGTGCGCCGCCGAACGCGGTGCCCTTCCAGATGCGCCCCGTCACCAGCTGAAACGGCCGCGTCTTGATCTCCTGCCCCGCGCCGGCGACGCCGATGATGATCGACTCGCCCCAGCCGCGGTGGCAGCACTCGAGCGCCTGCCGCATCACGTCCACGTTGCCGATGCACTCGAAGCTGTAGTCCGCGCCGCCGTCGGTGAGCTCGACGAGGTGCGCGACGAGGTCGCCCTTCACGTCCTTCGGGTTCACGAAGTGCGTCATGCCGAACGCTTCGGCCATCGCGCGCCGCGCCGGGTTCAGGTCGACGCCGACGATCTTGTTCGCGCCGACGAGCTTCAGCCCTTGAATCACGTTGAGGCCGATGCCGCCGAGGCCGAACACGACCGCGTTCGAGCCCGCGGTCACCTTCGCGGTGTTGATCACCGCGCCGATGCCAGTTGTTACGCCGCAGCCGATGTAACAGATCTTCTCGAAGGGAGCGTCCTTGCGGACCTTCGCGACGGCGATCTCGGGCAACACGATGTGATTAGCGAACGTCGACGTGCCCATGTAGTGGAAGATCGCGCCGCCCTTGCCCGAGAAGCGGCTCGTGCCGTCGGGCATCAGGCCCTGCCCCTGCGTCGCGCGGATCGCGGTGCACAGGTTGGTCTTGCGCGACGTGCAGCTCTTGCACTGCCGGCACTCGGGCGTGTAGAGCGGGATCACGTGATCGCCGGGCGCCACGCTCGTTACGCCCGCACCTACTTCGCGCACGATGCCGGCGCCTTCGTGGCCGAGAATCGCGGGGAACTTGCCCTCCGGATCGGCGCCCGAGAGCGTGAACTCGTCGGTGTGGCACACGCCCGTGGCCTTGATCTCGACGAGCACTTCGCCGGCCTTCGGGCCCGCGAGCTCGATCTCCTCGATCTCGAGCGGCTTGCCCGCCGCCCGCGCCACCGCTGCCCTCGTCTTCACCGTGTTCTCCTCGAAAGGGGCGCGCATGATACGCGCGCCGGACTACCGTGCGCGCGGCGAGGAGAAGTTGTGTCGCGCCCGCAAGCTGGATCGCGTCTCCGTCTGCGCGCGGTGGCGTTCGTCGAGACACCCGCGGACGCCGCGGGAGCCGCAAGCGAGACGATCTTCGAGAGCGTCGCGAGCCACGGCGGTGAGCCCATTCAGCGCGTGCAGCGGCTCGTCATCGCCGCGTTCGACTCCGCGCGGCGCGCGCTCGAGTTCGCGGCGCAGCTGCCGGCGGGCGTACGCGCGGGCCTCAGCATCGGCGACGTGCTCTACGAAGGTGATGCAGTGCACGGGCTGCCGGTCGTGCTCGCGAGCCGGCTGCGTGAGCAGGCCGACTTCGGGGAGGTGCTGTGCGTCGCTCCGCTCATCACCCTCGCCCCCGAGGCGGCGAGCGCGTTTTGCTTGGCGGGCGAGCGCCGCCTCGCGGGCTTCGCCGAGGACATCGCCGTGTTCGAGCGCGTCAGCCGCTGAGTCGGCGGCGCACGCGCTCCGCTCGCTCGTGCACGACCGGGAGCCCGAGCTTCGCGCTGAGCGCCTCAGCCGCGCTCAGCGCGGCCAGCGCGGCGTCGCGAGCGGGGGCCGTCTCCGCGAGATCGAGCAGCGCGCGCGCTTCCCACGCCGGCAGGCCGAAGGTGCGATTGCTCTCGATGGCCCGCGCCAGCTGCTCTGGCGCGTCCTCGCGACCCAGTGCGTGAGCGAGCAGCCCGGTGTAGCGGGCGACCGAGCCGAGCGTCGCGAACACGATGTTCGCGTGCTCGCCGACGTGCGGTGCGAGCTGCGCGAACAGCCGTTCGCAAAGCGGGAGGTCGCGCGCGTCGGCCGCAGCCGCGGCAGCGCAGCAAAGCGTCGAGAGCCACACCTGATTGCGGCGCAGGTCGCGAGCACCGCGTCGCGCTCGGCCGGCAATCCGAGCTCGGTGCAGCGCAGCGCCAGCGAGGGCCAGTTGATCGGCGAGAGATCGCGGTGCGCGCGCGCAGCGATTCCGACGGCGCTGCGCGCGGCCTCGACCGGCTGCGCGTCCACGTCGATCCAGAACTCCTGCACGCGGCGCTGCGCGCCGGCATCCCGCATGTCCGCGCGCTTCGCGATCGCGATGCCTTCCGCGACGTGCTCGCGCGCGTCCGCGAAACGCGCCTCACCGAGCGCCGCCGTCGCCTCGCGCAGCGCGAGCATCCAGCGGACGAGCGGCTGATCGGCCTCGCGCGCGAGGCTGCGCAGCGTCGCGAGCGCGTGCTCCGCCGCTGCGCGATCCCCGACGCGCGCCGCAGTGAAGAGCGAGCTGCCTGCGGCGTCGAAGCGGAGCGTCGGGCGCAAGTCCGCACTCGCAAGGCCGTCGAGCTCCGCCGTGGTCGCGAGCCGCTCGGAGAGCGGGTGGAACACGGACCACTGGCGCTGCGCCAGCACTTCCGCGAGCAGCTCGCGCCGGCCGAGCGCGCGCGCCAGCGCGAGCGCCTCGTCGCTCGCGCGGTCTCCTTCGTCCGCGTGCGGCGCCCAGGCGAGCTCGGTGCTGAGCAGCGCAAGCAAGCGCGCGCGCAGCGGGGCGTCGCCGTCGCCGAGCAGCGCGAGGGCGCTTCGCAGGCGCGCGACTTGCGCCTCGTCGACGTGCATCGCGCGGCTGAACGTGCCGCGGTAAGTCGCGAGCAGCGCGCGTCCCATCAGCTGGCCGTCGGCAAGCGCGTACGCACGGTCGGCGGCGGCGCTCAGCTCGCGACGGAACGACGCGTCGCCGACGCGTCGCAGCGCTTCGCCCACGTCGATCGCGAGCTCGCAGCGCTCGCGCTCGGCGGTCACGCCCGCGTAGTGCCGCTGCGCTTCGCGGAAGAACTCGAGCGCGCGCTCATTCGCGAACTGCGCGAGCGCCTGGCGGCCGGCCGCGGCCGCGTAGCGCGCGGCGCGCTCGCTGTGGCCGAGCGGCGCTGCGTGCGCGAAGTGGTGAGCGAGCTCGACGCTGCGCGCCACGCCGCCTCTGCGCCGTTCGAGCGCGAGGCCGGCGCGCTCGTGCAAGAGCGCCAGCCGAGCGCCACTCACTTCGTCGTAGAACGCACGCTGGAGCAGCGCGTGCGAGAAGGCGTACGAGAGCCGCTCGCGATCGAGCTCGCGCAGGATGCCCGCTCGGCGAGCCGGCGCCGAGCGCGCGTGCGCCGGCGTCGACGAGCTCGGGCACGCGGGCATCGCTCGCGCGATGCGTCGTCACGATCAGCACGCGGCTGTCGCCGAGGCCGAACAGCACGTGCGCGAGCAGATCGAACGCCGCGCTGCCCGCCCAGTGCAGCGAGTCGAGCAGCAGCACGATCGGATCGTCGAGCGTCGCGACGCGCAGCCACTCGAGGAACGCGTCGCGCAACAGGGTGCGCTCGTGCTCGGGGTCGGAGCTCGAAGGCGGCGGCAGATCGGGCACGCGCTCGAGCAGCTCGGGCACGAGCCGCGCGAGCTCGCCCGAGTTCGGACCGAGGCGCGCCGCCAAATCGTCGACGCTGCGCACCCAATGGCGGAGCGCCTTGTCGAGCGGGTCGTACGCGCCCGCGGAATCCTGCTGAGCGCCGGCGTAGACGATCGCCCCTCCGAGCGCGTCGATCTCGCGGCTCAGCTCCGCAACGAGCCTCGTCTTCCCGATGCCGGCGTCGCCGCGAATCGCGACGAGCTGCGGCTCGCCATTCGCGGCGTGGTGATAGGCGTCGCGCAGCACGTCGAGCGCCGCGCTGCGCCCCGTCCACGGGAGCTGGCCGCTCGTGCGCAGCGACGCAGGCGCGCCGAGACTCGCAGCGGCGCTGCGCGGCGGCTCCCACACGACCTCGACGTGATCGCCCGCCGCCGCGCGCTGTCGCAGCGCTTCGCGGCTGCCGACCAGCGCGAGCACGGCCCGCGGCGCCAGGATCTCGCCGCCGCGAGCGGCAGCGCAGGCCGCGTGCGCCTCGTCGACGGGCCGGCCCACGCAGTCGCCGTTCTCCCACACGATCTCGCCGCCTGCGAAGCCTACGCGCACTTCGAGCGTCGCCTCGCGGCGCGCGCGCCGGTTCCGCCGATCGGTCGCCTGCTGCACGTCGATGGCGGCGCGGGCTGCGGACGAAACGCTCTCGAACGTGGCGAGGATGCCGTCGCCGAGCCACTGCTCCACCCGCCCGCTGTGGCGGGCGACGATCGCCCGTAACAACTGCTCGTGCGCGCGGCGCAGTGGCTCGGCGTGCGCGTCGCCGAGAGACGTGCGCAGCTGCGTCGAGCCGACGAGGTCCGTGACGAGCACGCCGCCAAGGCGCCGAGAGGACAGGCCCGCGGCGGCAGCGCTCATTTCAGCCGCGGAACCACGCCGCTCGCGAGCGCACGCTCGGCCTCCGCGCGCGCCGATGCGCGCAGGAACGTGAAGCCGTGAATCGCGTCGAGCTGGGCTGCGTTCCCAACGAGCGCGAAGGCCGCGAGCTTGCCGCCCGTGATCGCGCTCTCGAACGCGCCCATGTTCATCCCCGTGTACGTCCAGTCGCCGGCGAGTACGACGTTCGCGAACCCACTGTCCCACGCGAAGCGGCGCGCCGCCGCGGTTCCGGGATTCGCCTGCACGTACGCCTCCGTCGGACGTGTGTTGGCGCGGTAGTACTGCGCGCGCAAGCGCTCCTCGCCCTTTGCCGTGGCGCTCGCCGCGCCGGGCACGTGAAGCAGCTCGAAGCGCAGCGAGTACGGATCGCTCGGGCCGATCCAGGCGCACGGCAGGAATTTTGCGATCAGGCGCAGCGCGCTGCTCGTCGCCGTCTCCACGCGCACCTCGTCGCGCTTCCGGCTGCGCTCGGTCTCGGGCTGGTCGAGCTCCTGAAGCTGCGCGCACAGGTAGATCAGCCCGTGCGGCGACTCCTGCTCCGGCCAAGCCTCGTACTCGATCAGGTCATCGAACACGACGAACGCGTTGAGCGGCTGCGGGTAAGACGAGCACGCGTAGCGCTCGCTGGGCCGCACGGTCGGCGCCGTCGCGTTCTCCAGGGGCTTCCACCCGAGCTTCTTCGTGCTCTCCGTCAGCCACACCTGCGCGGCCTGCGTGGAGGTGGTGCCGAGCTGCGACATGAACGCCCACTTCTTCTTCATGCCTGCGTCGCCGACGAGCCTCGTGATCGTCGGCGGAACCGCCCACACGACCTCGTCGAAGTCCTTGCGCAGCTCCAGCTTGCGCGCGCGCTCGCCCGGCTGGGACTCCCACGCCTCGAGGTCGGCGCCGCGCAGCGTGCTGGCGTCGCGCAGCTGCTCGTAGTTCGGCTTGTTGGGCCACGCCCAGAACGCTCCCTTCGTTGCGCGAGTCGGCCCCACCTCGACGAGCGGCTGGTAAGGCCGGTCGTTCTTGGTGCGCGCTTGGCGCCGGAAGTGCAGCTCGGTGACGCGCGCGTTCGCGCCGCCGGAGGACTTCGCACCGACCAGCTTGTGGAAGAACTCGAAGCGCACGCCCGCGCGCGCGAGCGAGAGATAGAGCGGCAAGATCACGCTCTCGCCGGTGCCCGCGGCCATGAAGTAGAAGTACGCGCCGCGGCCGATGACGCTGCGCAGCATCCACGTAACCCACGACGCGGCCGAGAGCTGTGGGCGCGCCGAGGTATCGCCGTTCGGGTACGCGAAGAGAATGTTCGCCACGTAGGTCAGGATTGGGGAGGACAACACGAGGTTCGAGACGCCGTGCTTCACGAGCCAATCGCGATAGTCGACCGCGTCGCTCTGATCGAGGTCGGCGCCGGGCAACAGCGAGCGCTCCGCGATGATCCCGCGCAGCACCGTCCAGTAGAGGTCGAGCACGGACAGCGCGCGCAGCGCGGTCGCATTGGGCGGTCGCACCGGCTGCGCGACCGCGGGCGGAGGCGTCGGAGGAAAAGCGTTGCCGAGAGCCGCGTTCACGACGATGCCGAAGGCCTGCCGCTGTGCATCGAGGTCGGCGATCCAGGCTTGCAGTCGCGCGTCGATCATGTCGCTCGGCAGATCGCCCGGAACGCCGGCCTGCTCCTGCCAGATTCGCCAGATCGTGCGGTGCAGCGCGCTCGCCGCTGCCTGCACCGCGGGCTCGTAGTCGCCGCGCAGCAGGTCAGACTCGTCGACGGTCTGGTGCTCCTCATCGGACCGTCCGCGCCATGCCAGCTGAATCAACACGCCGCGGACCACTTGCTTCCACCCGAGATCGGGTGTCCAACTGGCGTCCCAGGGATCGCCCTCGGTCGCCGGCAGCCAGTCGAGCACACCGCGCCAAACCAGCGGGGTCGCAGCGATCGCGTAGGTCCGCGAGCTGCCGAGGAACGCCGTGCTCAGCTGCTGCGTCGGCAACTGGTCGCGGTCCGCCGCGGCCAGGTTCGTGTAGACGTCGCGCATCATCGCGAAGGTGTTGAAGTAGAAATTGCAGAAGCCGTGAATGCCGTGTTCTTCGATCCGCTGATGATTCGCGGCGTCGCGGCCCGTCGCGCCCTTGCCGCCGACGCGCCACCCGAGCTGGTAGACGGTGATCTCGTACTTCTCGCGCCAAGCGGGGTCGCGCGTCAGATGGAAGGCCGCCGACAGCCCCGCCGGGCCGCCGCCCACGATCGCGATCTTCTTCCGCTCGGGCGCCCCGCCTGACTTCGCGACCTTCTTCCCCTTCGCCATCGCCGTCCCCTTCGACACCCTGGAGGGACGATTCTTGGCGATTCGCCGGCGCCTTCGGTGTGAAATGGCCCACGCGCCCGCGATTTTTCGCGGCTACAACGCGCGCGCCATGAACCGCTTCGAAGAGCTCCGGGCGCTGCTCGATCTCGAACAGATCGAGCTCAACATCTTTCGCGGCCAAAACGAGCGCGGGCAGATCGGCCGCCTGTTCGGCGGCCAGGTGCTCTCGCAAGCGTTGATGGCCGCGGGGCGCACCGTCGAGCACCTGCCCGCGCACTCGCTGCACGGCTACTTCCTGCGCCACGGCGATCCGGGCGTGCCCGTCGTGTACACGGTCGATCGCCTGCGCGACGGCAAGTCGTTCGTGACGCGCAACGTCGTCGCCTATCAGCGCGGCCAGGCGATCCTGAACTTGTCGGCGTCGTTCCACCGAGCCGAGGCCGGCATCGAGCATCAAGACGCGATGCCGCCAGCGCCGGAGCCCGAGAGCGTGCCGACTTGGGATCAGCGCATGGAGCAGGCGCGCGAGCGCTTTCCGAACTGGCAGGAGCGCTACGAGCGCGGCGCGCCGCCGATCGACTTTCGCTTCGTGAACTTGCCCGTCTATCTCGGCGGCGAGCCCGGCCCCGACCCGAACTTGATGTGGCTGCGCGCCGACGGCGAGCTGCCTGAGAGCGATGCGCTGCTGCACCAGTGCTTCATCACCTACGCGACGGACATGTCGATGATCGACACGATCGTGCGCCACCACGCGCGCCCGAGCTCGTTCATGGCCGGCATGTCGGCGAGCCTCGATCACGCGGTGTGGTTCCACCGCCCGTTCCGCGCGAACGAGTGGCTGCTCTACGCGCAGGACAGCCCGTGCGCGTACGGGGCCCGCGGCTTCGCGCGCGGCGCGATCTTCACGCGCGCGGGCGTGCGCGTGGCGTCGGTGGCGCAAGAGGGACTGGTGCGGCGCGGAACGCCGGCCAAGCGCCCGTAACAACTCGCCTCAGCCGCGCGTCGCGTGCTCCCGAATCGTCCGTAACAACTTCAGCGCCGCGGCGACCTCCTCGTACGCGCAGTGCTCCGCGAGCGAGTTCAGCGCCGCTGCCTCTTCGTGCGCCGCGGCGAAGTAGGTGCGGCGCCCGAGCGGCGTGGCGCGCAGCAGCGGCGCGCGACGGTGCCGAGGATTCGGTGCGCGCTCGAGCCAGCCCTCCGCGAGCAGCGAGTCGACCACGCGCAGCGTCGCCTGCCGCGACGCGCCGCGCTCACGCGCGAGCTCGCTCGCGGTCTTCTCGCCGTGCATCGCGCTGTGCAGCAGCGCCAGCCGCACGCTGCTGAGCCGCCCAAGCGCGAGGCCCTCCTGGGCGAACCGCTCCAGCTCGCGCAGTAGCTGGTGGAGTGCCGCTCCCGTCGCCGTGTACCGCGGCGCCGAGCTCGCTCGCCCCTGGGGTGCGGCGCTCATGGGAATTCCTCCCGCCCGCGCGCACTGTACGAGCCGATCGACGGATGTCATCTAGATGACAAACTCGGGAAATATCCAAAACCTCTTTAATCGATCCAATGAGTCGTCTCTGCGGGTGGTTTTCTCATCGATCGAGAAATTCTCTGCAAGCTGGCTTCAATCCGGACGAAGGTGCGGCTAACTGCAGCCGAATCGCGGGGGGCACGCATGGCGAACGAAACGCGCGACATCGACGCCGACGAGACGCAGGAGTGGCTCGAGGCGCTGGAGTCGGTGCTGCAGACCGACGGCGTCGAACGCGGGCACTACCTGATCGAGCGCTTGATCGACCGCGCGCGCCGCGCCGGCGCGCACCTCCCCTACAAAGCGACGACCGCCTACCTGAACACGATCCACGTCAGCGAAGAGCCGCACATGTCCGGCGAGCCCGGGCTCGAGCACCGCATCCGCTCGCTCGTGCGCTGGAACGCACTCGCGATGGTGGTGCAGGCGAACCGCGAATCGAGCGAGCTCGGCGGGCACATCGCGACGTGGGCGAGCGCCGCCACGCTCTACGACGTCGGCTTCAACCACTTCTGGAAAGGCCCCGATCACGCGGACGGCGCGGATCTGATCTACGTGCAGGGCCACTCCTCGCCCGGCATCTACGCGCGCGCGTTCCTCGAGGGCCGCCTCAGCGAGGAGCAGCTGCACAACTTCCGGCAAGAAACCGGAAAGCGCGGCGTCTCTTCGTACCCGCACCCGTGGCTGATGCCCGACTTCTGGCAGTTCCCCACGGTGTCGATGGGGCTCGGCCCGATCATGGCGATCTATCAGGCCCGCTTCATGAAGTACCTCGAGCACCGCGGGCTCGCCGAGATGAGAGGACGCAAGGTCTGGGCGTTCATGGGCGACGGCGAGATGGACGAGCCCGAGTCATTAGGGGCGATCGGGCTCGCGGCGCGCGAGGGACTCGACAACCTCGTGTTCGTCGTGAACTGCAACCTGCAGCGCCTCGACGGCCCGGTGCGCGGCAACGGCAAGATCATCCAAGAGCTCGAGGGCACGTTCCGCGGCGCCGGCTGGAACGTGCTGAAGGTGATCTGGGGCGACGCGTGGGATCCGCTGCTCGCGCGCGACAAGAAGGGCTTGTTGTTGGAGCGCATGGAGCGCGCGGTCGACGGCGACTACCAGAACTACAAGGCGAAGGGCGGCGCGTACGTGCGCGAGCACTTCTTCGGCGTGCATCCCGAGCTGAAGGCGATGGTCGCCAACATGACCGACGACGACATCTGGCAGCTGAACCGCGGCGGCCACGACCCGAGGAAGATCTTCAGCGCCTACCACGCCGCGGTGAATCAAGTCGGCCAGCCCACGGTGATCCTCGCCAAGACGATCAAGGGCTACGGGATGGGCGAGGCCGGCGAGGGCAAGAACTTCACGCATCAACAGAAGAAGCTCGGCGACGAGCAGCTGAAGAAGTTCCGCGATCGGTATCGCATCCCGATTCCCGACGACCGCATCGGCGATGCCCCGTTCTACAAGCCCGCCGACGGCAGCCCCGAGCTCGAGTACATGCACGAGCGGCGGCGCGCGCTCGGCGGCTACCTGCCGGCCCGCCGCGCGAACGCGCCGAAGCTCGAGGTGCCGCCGCTCTCCGCCTTCGACGCGCTGCTGCAAGGCAGCGGCGAGCGCGAGATGTCCACCACGATGGCGTTCGTGCGCATGCTGACCGCGTTGTTACGGGACAAGAAGCTCGGCAAGTACATCGTGCCGATCGTGCCGGACGAATCCCGCACGTTTGGCATGGAGGGGCTGTTCCGGCAGCTCGGCATCTACTCCTCGCAGGGTCAGCTCTACGAGCCCGTCGACTCCGACACGTTCGCGTACTACCGCGAGGAGAAGACCGGGCAGATGCTGCAGGAGGGCATCTGCGAAGCGGGCGGGCTCTCCTCGTGGATCGCGGCGGGCACTTCGTACGCGAATCACGGCCTGCCAATGCTGCCGTTCTACATCTTCTACTCGATGTTCGGCTTCCAGCGCGTCGGCGACTTGATCTGGGCCGCCGGCGACTCGCGCACGCGCGGCTTCTTGTTAGGGGGAACCGCGGGGCGCACCACGCTCTCCGGCGAGGGCCTCCAGCACCAAGACGGACACAGCCACGTGTGGGCCGCCGCGGTGCCGAACTGCGTCGCGTACGACCCCGCGTACGCCTACGAACTCGTGACGATCATCCAGGACGGCATGCGCCGGATGCTCCACGAGCAAGAGGACGTCTTCTACTACGTCACGGTGATGAACGAGAACTACGCGCAGCCCGCGATGCCCGAGGGCGCGCGCGAGGAAATCCTGCGTGGGATGCACCTCGTGCGCGCGGGCGAGGGCGACGGCGAGCGCGTGCAGCTGCTGGGCGCCGGCACGATCTTGCGCGAGGCGCTCGCGGCGGCGGAGTTATTGCGGGACGACTTCGGCATCGCGGCGGACGTGTGGAGCGTGACGAGCTTCAGCGAGCTCGCGCGCGACGGCGCCGCCGCGGAGCGCTGGAACCTGCTGCATCCCGGCGAGGCGCAGCGAACGAGCTTCGTGTCGCAGCAGCTCGCGGGCCGGCGCGGTCCAGTCATCGCCGCGACGGATTACGTGCGCGCAGTCTCGGAGCAGATTCGCCCCTACGTGCCGGCGACGTACCGCACGCTCGGCACCGACGGCTTCGGGCGCTCGGACCTGCGCGAGCGCCTGCGCCGCTTCTTCGAGGTCGACCGCGGCTTCATCGCTGCCGCCGCGCTGAAGGCGCTCTGCGACGAGGGGCGAGTACCGCCCGCGACGGTGCGGCTCGCGCTCGACAAGTACGGGATCGACGCGGAGAAGCCGCAGCCGGTGCGGAGCTAGCGCGATGGCGGATCGCATCGAGTTCTTGCTGCCGGACATCGGCGACTTCGCCGAGGTCGACGTCGTCGAAGTGCTCGCGAGCGTGGGCGAGCGCGTCGCGAAGGATCAGGCCCTGATCGTGCTCGAGAGCGACAAGGCGACGATGGAGGTGCCGTCGCCAGCCGCGGGCGTGCTCGAGGAGCTGCGCGTGCGCGTGGGCGACAAGGTGAGCGCGGGCGCGCTGATCGCCGTGATTCGCGGCGAGAGCGCGAGCGCAGCGCCCGCGCCCAACAAGCCGGCGCCCGCCGCACCGAAGCCCGCGCCCGCGACGCCGACACCGCCGCGCCACGCGCCGCCTTCTCTCGCGCGCCGCGCGGGCGAGGACG